>CADBHI010000033.1 GCA_902794405.1 uncultured Prevotellaceae bacterium | reverse complement strand
TGCAGGTCAGCAGGAAGATGTACTTCACCTCGTTACCCTTCCAGCCCCATGTCTTGAACTTCAAGGCGAACATGGGTATCTCGCTGACCAGCAGGTAGCTACTGATGAACGTACCTAAGAGAATAAGGTAGGGGAGTGAAGAGTGAAGGGTGAAAAGTGAAGAATCATTGAGCCCGACGATGAGGGATCCCCAGAAGAGGGCGTTGGCAGGCGTCGGCAGTCCGATGAAGCCGAGGGCCTGACGCTCGTCGAGGTTAAACTTTGCCAGTCGTAAGGCCGAAAATGCGGCCATTACAAAGGCGAGGAAGGGTATAAACAACAGGTGGATGTGGAAAGAGCAGAGGTAGCTGAACACGATAGCTGACGGTGCGAAGCCGAAAGTGATGTCGTCGGCCAGCGAGTCAAGTTCCTTGCCGATGGGCGAGGAGACGTGCAGCAGACGTGCTGTCATGCCGTCGAAGAAATCGAATACCGCACCAATAATAATGAAGAGCAGTGCCATTAGGTAATTGCTCTGAAATGCGTAATAGGTAGCAATGCAGCCCGAGACGAGGTTGCAGCAAGTAATGGTATTGGGGATGTGCTTCTTCATAATTGTGAATTGTGAATTATGAATTGTGCATTAGCGAAGCTTCGCAATCACAGTTTGGTCACCAGTAGTAGGCTGATCCATAGTGACACACACTTTTGAATTGAGTGGCAAGTATACGTCGACGCGAGAGCCGAGCTTGATGAAGCCCAGATGCTGGTCGATGTAGCATTCTTCCTCGGGTTTAGCGTAGGTTACGATACGACGAGCCATAGCACCAGCTATCTGGCGCACCAGAATGTCCTCACCCTCAGGTGTGGTAATCATTATGTCAGTATGTTCGTTCTCTTCGCTGGCTTTTGGCAGCCAAGCCTTGTGATAGTTGCCATTCTGATGATGTACGAACTTCACGCGTCCGTCAACGGGGAACCAGTTGGCATGAACGTTCAGTGGGCTCATGAAGATAGAAATCATCAGTCGCTTGTCGTGGAAATACTCGTTTTCTTCGGTTTCCTCAATCACTACTATCTTGCCGTCGGCAGGAGCCACGACGGTACGCTCTGTGTCACCATTAAAGTAACGGATGGGGCAACGGTAGAAGTTAAGTACCATGAGCCACGCCGCAACTAAGATGCCGCAGACAAAAGGCATGACGATGTGGCAGGCTAAAGGACTCACAGAATAAAGTAGATACCACAGCCCTGTACAAATCACAAATATTGCTATGGCACTATAGAACAGTTCTGAGGTTCCTTCACGGTGTATTCTTATCTTTTTGAGCTTTTTGATTCTTTCTCCCATGGTTAGTTTCAACGCATTGACGATGCAAAGATACACTTTTTTTATCAAATGACAAACTTTTCGTGCAATTCTTTGCATTTTTATCCCCCTTTTGATATAAGAATCGTTCATCAAGGCTGAAATGTCGGAAATAATTCATACCTTTGCACGCAAACTGTAAATATCTATGATTATGAGAAGGAATAGTTATTGGAAGGTATGTCTCTTGGCTTGTGTCAGTTTTCTGCTGGCAATGCCGGTAGGTGCTCAGCTGTCGTCAAACCCTGACAAGTTCCTGGGTAACATCACTACCAGAGGTCAAGTGGACTATGGTAATCAGGCATTCTCTACGCTGTGGAACCAGATAACACCAGAAAATGAGTCTAAGTGGTCGTCAGTACAGGGGTGGGGTAGGAACTCCTGGAACTGGGGCGGCTGCGACAACTGCGTCAACTATGCTAAGAATCACAACTTCCCCTTCAAGTTCCATACCTTGGTGTGGGGTTCCCAATTCCCTGACTGGGTTAAGAACCTCTCAGTGTCAGAGCGCTATAATGCCATCGTGACGTGGATGGATGCCGTGAAGTCGAGATATCCTGATTTGCAAATGATTGATGTGGTGAACGAGGCCATTGAAGGTCATCAGGCAGATACACATTATATTAAGGAAGCACTTGGAGGTGGCGGCGTGACGGGCTACGACTGGATTATCAAGGCCTTCGAGATGGCCTACGAACGTTGGCCGAATGCTATTCTGATATACAACGACTTCAATACCTTTCAGTGGAACACCAGCCAGTTTATCGATTTGGTGCGTACTTTGCGTGATGCCGGTGCACCAGTTGATGCATACGGTTGTCAGTCGCATGACCTGACGGATTGCGATGTGTCAAAGTTCAAGGACTCGGAGTCGAAGATTCAGGATGCCTTGAAGATGCCAATGTACATCACGGAGTATGATATTGGTACGGATAATGATAACTTGCAGAAACAGCGTTATCAGGAACAGATACCATATCTGTGGGAAAAGAGCTATTGTGCCGGAATTACCCTGTGGGGCTATATTTACGGTGAAACATGGGTGACTAACGGCAACTCTGGTATCATTAAAGACAACCAGGACCGTCCTGCTATGGAGTGGTTGCGCGACTATATGAGTTCAAAGGCGGCTAAGGAGGCCAAGAGTCCGTTCCCTGGCATGAAGAAGGAGGCCTCGCTCTATGTGAAGCCGGCCTCGTTGACGTTGCCGATGAATGAGCCCTCTCCGATTGAGATCCGTGCCCGTTTGCGTAGTAAGAGCATTAGCAGCGTGGAGTTTTATGTCGACGGCACACTCGTTTCAACGATGACAAGAGCACCTTATACGGTTAACTATACACCGACGAAAGCAGGCAAGCACGACCTGCGAGCTGTTATCGTTGCCTCTGATGGTACGCGCTATGACCGTCTGTCGAGCTTTACTGCCGTTAAGGGTCGCGAACCTTACAAGGGTGAGATACCCATTCCTGGTACGCTTGAAGCGGAAAACTTCGACTCAGGCTCCGAAGGCGATGCATTCCATGATTCCGATAGTAAGGATGAGGGCGGAACCTCTTATCGTACCGACAATGGCGGTGTGGATATCGTCACTGGCAATGGCGGTCATGCCCTTGGATATACGGCTCAAGGCGAGTGGTTGGAGTATACGGTAAATGTGGCAAAGGGCGGAAGTTACACCTACGAGGCCTATGCTTCGTCTGGTCTTACTGGCTCTGGGTTCTCCGTCAGTCTGGTGAAGAATGGGCAGCTGACAACCCTTTGTCAGGTCGATGTGCCCCAGACAGCGGATAATGACTGGAATCAATACGTGAAGTTAGAGGGTGAACTCAGCCAGCCATTAGAGGCAGGCCGACAGGTGCTGCGCATCACCGTAACAGGCGGTTATTGCAATATCGACAAGATTGTGTTCAAGGAAATCAAAGACCCTGACCCCGTTGTGATTAAGGCCAATAACCTGACAAGGACCTATGGCGATGAGAATACCAAACTAACCTATACCGTTGAGGGCGGCGAACTGGTGGGTGAGCCTGTATTGACCTGTAAGGCAACGCCTACGTCGCCTGTCGGTACCTACGATATTGTCGTTGCTGCAGGTACAGTCAAGAATCCGGTAACGCTTGTCAATGGCGAGCTGACTGTCACGAAGGCAGCGCTGACAGCCAAGGGCGGCACCTATATAAAGAAGCAAGGTGAGGATAATCCGCAGTTTGTGCTGACCTATGAAGGGTTCAAGAACCGCGAGACAGCCAGTGTGCTGAAGGAGAGGCCGACTGCTACCACAGATGCTACGCGAGAGTCACTTCCTGGCGATTATGTCATAACGGTGAGCGGTGGCGAGGACGAGAACTACGATATCAGTTGCGTGGACGGCTTGCTGAAAGTAGAGCCTGCCGATCCTGTGACGGTGACGGCTCGCAGCTATACCCGTGAGTATGGTCAGGACAACCCAGCGTTTGAGTATGATGTTGAGGGTGCCAAACTCAACGGTGTTCCCGTTATCACATGTGAGGCGACAGTAGCCTCGCCCGTAGGTACCTATCCTATTATTATAACGAAGGGTGACGTGATGAACTATAACGACACCTACGTCAATGGTACGCTGACGATTACAAAAGCACCATTAACAGTGTCGTGTGGCGACTATATGCGAGACGAAGGCGAGGAGAATCCCTTGTTCACGCTTGTCTACGAAGGATTCCTGCTGTCAGACTCTGAGGCTGATCTGACCGTGAAGCCTACTGTTACGACTGAGGCTGTGAAAGAGAGTCCTGCTGGAGAGTACCCCATTATCATCTCAGGCGGTGAATCGCCCAACTACACCTTCAACTATATGCCAGGCAAGCTGACGGTGATGATGGTTGACGGGGTTGCGTCTATCGTGCCAGACGGAGAACCTTTCGATGTCTATACCCTGTCGGGACAGCTTGTCAGACGTCAGGTGACAACCACCAAGGGTCTGCCGCGTGGCATCTATGTCGTGCGCCGTTCCGGCGGCAGCTTGCTTTTGAGGATATAGTCTGAAATGCAGATTAACGAATAATTTCTGTGTTTTCCTTTGGCGGTGTCAGGGAAAAGACGTATCTTTGCACACATGGAAGACTTCATACATCTGCACGTACATACCTATTACTCTATACTGGACGGCCAGTCGAGGATTTCAAAGCTTGTGGATAAGGCTATCGGTAACGGCATGCGAGGCATGGCGGTGACCGATCATGGTGACATGTTTGGCATCAAAGAGTTCCACGACTACTGCATTGGTGTGAACAAAAAACGGCAGAAAGAGGGACTGGAACCCTTCAAGCCCATCTTCGGCTGTGAGATGTATGTGGCTCGTCATGGTGCCAAGGAGGTACATGAGGGCAAGGAGAACATGAGCGGCTACCACCTCATTGTACTGGCCAAGAACTACAAAGGCTACAAGAACCTCATCAAACTGGTGTCCAACTCTTGGGTGGATGGCTACTACATGCGTCCTCGTACTGACCGTGCCGATCTGGAACGTTACCACGAGGGACTGATTGTCTGCTCAGCCTGCATTGCGGGCGAGGTGCCCAAGAAGATTCTTGATGGTGATATGGCTGGAGCCCGCGAAGCTGTAGAGTGGTATCACAACCTGTTTGGCGATGACTACTATTTAGAGTTACAGCGCCACGAGGTGAAGAACCCTGCCCAGCGCGCCAACCGTGAGACCTTCCTCCTGCAGCAGCAGGCCAACAAGGTGCTCATTGAACTGGCTCGTGAATATGGTATTAAGCTGATTTGCTCGAACGACGTTCACTTTGTCGACGAGGAGAACGCCGAGGCCCATGACCATCTGCTCTGTCTGTCAACGGGTAAGGAACTGGATGACCCTACGCGTATGCTCTATTCGAAGCAGGAGTGGTTTAAGACGCGTGAGGAGATGAACGCTATCTTCAGCGACGTGCCCGAGGCCCTTAGCAATACCCTTGAAATATTAGATAAGGTGGAGTTCTATTCGCTCGACCACGACCCCATCATGCCTTTCTTCCCCATTCCAGAGGAGTTTGGCACGGAGGAGCAATGGCGGCAGAAGTTCACTGAGGAAGACCTGTTCCGTGAGTTCACCTCTGACGAGAACGGGGAGAACCAGCTGCCGCGTGAGGAAGGTGAGAAGAAAATCAAGAAGTTAGGCGGTTATGACAAGCTCTACCGCATTAAGTTTGAGGCCGACTATCTGGCCAAGTTAGCGTATGAGGGAGCGTATAAGAGATACGGAAAAGCCTCCCCAAGCCCCATTCCCGACGGCACGTCGGGAATGGGGCTTGGGGAGGCTCTGCCCCCAGAAGTCCTTGACCGCATCCGTTTTGAACTCCACATCATGAAGACGATGGGTTTCCCAGGTTACTTCCTCATAGTGCAGGACTTCATCAACTCAGCCCGCGACGAACTCGATGTGATGGTAGGCCCGGGCCGTGGCTCGGCGGCTGGAAGTGTGGTAGCCTATTGCTTGGGTATCACGAAAATCGACCCGCTGAAGTACGACCTGCTGTTTGAGCGTTTCCTCAACCCCGACCGTATCTCGTTGCCTGATATCGATACCGACTTCGACGACGACGGCCGAGGCCGCGTACTGAAGTGGGTGGAGGACAAATACGGTCACGAGAACTGTGCCCACATTATTACCTATGCCTCAATGGCTACCAAGAACAGCATCAAGGATGTGGCACGTGTGGAAAAACTGCCATTGGCTGTCTCGAATGCTTTATGCAAGGCCATTCCCGACCGTCTGCCTGATGTCGATGGCAAAACGCCGAAGATGAACCTGACTAACGCCATCAAGGCTGTGCCAGAGTTGCGCGATGCTGAGGCTTCTGCCGACCCTGTGCTGGCCAATACCATCAAATATGCCAAGATGCTGGAGGGTACGGTACGCGGTACGGGCATCCATGCCTGTGGCTTTATCATCTGCCGAGATCCTATTTCTGACTGGGTGCCGGTTTCTACTGCCGACGACCCCGACTTCAAGGATACAAAGACTAACTGTACGCAATACGACGGACACGTCATTGAGTCGACGGGACTTATCAAGATGGACTTCCTCGGCCTGAAGACCCTCTCCGAGCTGAAGGAGGCCTGCGCCAACATCAAACTGACGCGAGGTGTTGACGTCGACCTCGACACCATCCCCATCGACGACCCCAAGACCTACGAACTCTACCAGCAGGGTCGGACTGTCGGCACGTTCCAGTTTGAGTCGGCTGGTATGCAGAAATACTTGCGCGAACTGAAGCCTACGGTTTTTGAGGACCTTATTGCTATGAATGCCCTCTACCGACCGGGACCTATGGGCTATATCCCGCAGTTCATTCGTCGTAAGCATGGCGAGGAACCTATCACCTACGACATTCCCGTGATGGAGAAGTATCTGAAGGATACCTACGGCATTACCGTCTATCAGGAGCAGGTGATGTTGCTGTCGCGTCTGCTGGCCGACTTCACCCGAGGTGAGAGCGACGCCCTCCGTAAGGCCATGGGTAAGAAGAAGAAAGATATTGTCGACGCCATGAAGCCCAAGTTCATTGAGGGTGGCAAGAAGAACGGCCACGACCCGAAGGTGCTCGACAAGATATGGAGCGACTGGGAAGCCTTCGCTTCCTACGCCTTCAACAAGTCGCATGCCGCCTGCTACTCTTGGGTAGCCTATCAGACGGCTTACCTGAAGGCTAACTACCCCGCTGAGTTTATGGCAGCTATTATGAGCCGCCGTCGTGATCAGATTACGGAAATCACCAAGCTGATGGACGAGTGCAAGCAGATGAAGATCAATACACTGGGTCCCGACGTCAACGAGTCGTACCTGAAGTTTGGTGTGAACCATCATGGTGATATCCGTTTCGGACTGGCTGCTATCAAGGGACTTGGCGACTCGGCAGCTCAGGCTATTATCGATGAACGCGAGAAGAATGGACTTTATACGAATATCTTTGACTTTGCCCAGCGGGTGTCGTTTGCCAACGTCAACCGCAAGGCTTACGAGTCGCTGGCCCTCAGCGGCGGCTTCGACTCCTTTGGCATCCGTCGTGAGGAGTTCTTTGCCACCAATAATAAGGGAGAGATGTTCCTCGATACATTGGTGCGCTACGGACAGATGTACCAGCAGGCAAAGGCCGAGGCACAGAATTCACTCTTCGGCGGTTTCGACAGCATAGAGATAGCTACGCCGTCTGTCCCTAAGACCGATCAGCGCTGGAGCGACATCGAGCGACTGAACAAGGAACGCGACTTGGTGGGCATCTACCTTTCGGCTCATCCTTTGGATGAATACAAGATCGTACTCGACAACCTGTGTAACACAAAGTGTGTGGAGCTGGCCGACGTGCAGAGCCTGGGTGACCGCGAGGATGTCATCTTCGGTGGTATTGTAACTAACGTTAAGACAGGATTCACTAAGACGGGCAAGCCCTTTGGCATCGTCACTCTTGAGGACTTTGAAGGGTCGGGTGAACTGCCACTCTTCGGTGAGGACTGGGGTGTACGTGCCGGCATGTTCCAGATAGGAGCCTCGGTCTATGTGGTCGGAAAGGTGAAGCCTCGCTACCAATATAATGACAAAGGTCCGATGGATCTCAAGGTGACCAATGTCGAGTTCCTGCAGTCGGTTAAGGACAAGGCCATTGACCGCATCACCATTCAGATGACCACCGATATGCTGAACGACGAGATAGTGGCTGACCTTGGACAAATGATCAGCGAATATCCTGGCAAGACGAAACTCTTCTTCCAGTTGCGCGACTCATTAGGCAAGCACCATGTGCTGTTGCGCTCGAAGAACTGCATGGTCGACGTCCGCCACTCATTGATAGACTATATAGAGCGCACAGAAGCGCTGGACTATAAAATCAACTAAAGATTAAGGAACTTAAAATTAATTAGGAATTATGGAAGTACAGATTACAAACGAGAATTTCGCGAGTCTGAAGAACGGCCAACTGCCGTTTGTGATTGATTTTTGGGCAACTTGGTGTGGCCCCTGCCGCATGCTTGCTCCCATCATTGCCGAACTGGCAAAGGAGTATGACGGCAAGATTGTCGTCGGCAAGTGTGATGTCGAGGAGAACGAAGACCTGGCTCAGGAGTTTGCTATCCGCAACATCCCCACCGTTCTTTTCTTCAAGGGTGGTGAGATTGTCGACAAGGTGGTAGGAGCCGTCAGCAAGGCAAAGCTTGACGAGAAGTTCCAGGCATTGCTGTAATTATTCATCAACCGTCAAAACGAGACAGAATGCCGAGCTTTGAAGAAGAACTTCGCATGGACGAAGAGGAAAGCGTCCGTGAGATAGCGTTCATCCGCGAACAGTTGCCTCAGGACCTGAAGACGGCTTTCAGCGATGATGACCTCTACTATTTCTTGGATGCTATCGTTGACTATTATTACGATAGTGGTATTTTGGAGTCGACAGCCGAAGAGGTTGACATCGATCTGCAGGCTGTAGCAAATGCTATCTGTGAACAGGCCTTACGTGACAAGCAGGGAAGATTCAATCCCGAGGAGGTTGTCTACGTGGTTGAGGCCGACATGGATTTCCAGGAGCAGAGCCTGTAAACTCTCGGTTAGAAAGAATAATCCCCGGCGTCAGTATGATGTGATGCCGGGGATTATCTTTTTGCTTATTTGCCAGATTCGTATTTCTCACGTATCTTCTTGATGCGCAACAGCAGGTTCTTGTAGTGCAGACCGTTTGTGCCGTCAGCTTGCTGGGCCTTCAGGTACTGCTCTACCTTGTCCAAGTGCTGCTCGAAGTAAAGAATGGCATCCGAGCGCACGGAGTTATTACCGCCTCCACCTCCCAAGAGGGCCTCGATGAGCGATGATGTCGACGATGACCCCTGATTATTAGAGGGATTCAGGGCTCCTCCGATGGCTTCAACGTAGGCTCGCTGCTGCTGACGGATGAAGTAGTTCTGCTCTTCATTGTCCTTGTCCAGCGGCTTCCACACGATGGCGAACACGTCGTTGAGGTACTCCTCCGGATCATAGGCCTTCGGAGAGTTCATGTGGGCATTGATGATGTCGCCTATCGTGTTGAATCCTAACAGCTCCCTGACTTTGTTGGCCTGACGGTTGGATATCTCGTTGGTGTAGTTCACGCCAGTCTTCTGGATGAGCTCCTTTGGATAGAGCCACATGGGAGCTACCATGACGTTGCGGTCAATCCACTCCAAGGCTTCCTTTGCCAGTTCCTTCGGCACATAGTCGTAACGCTGCTCCTTGGGCGCATTGTTGGTATAGTGGCCTGTCAGGTAGCGGTTGACGTGGTTGAAGTAGCGCGAATACTGCGAACGTACCTCATCATAGATCTCTTCCAAGTGCTCATACTGGCCGTCGGGCTGCTCTGTCCACTTCTCAATGTTCTCCATCACGCGCTTCAGGTTCTTGATGCCATACTCGTTGGCCTTCATCTGGTTGTCGCCCAGGTCTTCGGTCTGAGAGCGCGGGTCACCGCCCCAGCCCTCGTCGCCGCACCACCATAGACGGCGGTTGCCTGACAGCTTCTTCGTGACTTCCGACCTCAGCACCTTCTTCTCCTTGGCGGGGTCGCCCTTGAACTCCGGACGGTACTGGTAGCCCCACTTAATGGCCCAGCAGTCGTAGTCGTTGATGCGGGGGAAGAGTCCTTTCTCCGAGATGTTGTCCTCGGGCTGTGCCACGTAGTTGAAACGGGCATAGTCCATGATACTGCTGGTGTGGCCGTGCTTCTCTACCCACGCCTTGTCGCGCAGTTTCTCCACTGGCGTAGCCTGTGAGGCTATCATGTTGTGGCGCAGTCCTAAGGCATGGCCCACCTCGTGCGACGATACAAAACGTATCAGCTGACCCATCAGCTCGTCGTCGAACTTCATTGAGCGGGCACGCTTGTCGTTGGGGCCGCATTGTATCATGTACCACTTCTTCAGCAGGTTCATCACATTGTGATACCAGCAGACGTGGGCCTCGATAATCTCACCCGAGCGGGGGTCGACGATACGTGGACCGTAGGCGTTCTCTGTCTCCGACGGCAGGTAGCGTATCATCGAGAAGCGGGCGTCGTCCACCGACATCGTTGAGTCGTTCTCGGGCCAGTCTTTGGCCACGATGGCGTTCTTGAAGCCAGCGGCCTCGAAGGCTTTGTTCCAGTCGTCGATTCCCAGCTTCAGATATTTCACCCACTTGGTGGGCGTAGCGGGGTCGATGTAGTAGACAATCTGCTTGCGTGGCTCTACCAGCTTGCCAGCCTTGTAGGCTTCCACATCCTTTGGCACCAATCGGTAGCGCATGATGATAGCCTCATGGTTGGTGGTCTGCTGCTCGTCGCTGAACTCGGTAATGCGGTTATTAAAGTAGCCTACGCGTTCATCTTCGTAACGAGCCTGCATGGGTACTTCGGGCAGCAGGACGATGCTGGTGTTCAGCGACAGGGTGGCAACCCCCGTTTGTGACGTCGGCATCGATCCGTTGTTCACACCGTAGGTACGCATGCTCTGTATCTCGATGTTGATGGGGTAGGTCTTGATGCTGTCAATAAACGTGCGGTCGTTCATCAGTCCGCCAAGGTTCAGCTGCGAGCGGTCTGAGTTCGAGAAGCTGGTCACCTTGTTGTCGCTCATGAGCCAAGGCGTCACCTTGATGAGCATTGCTGTGCTGTCGGGGTTGCGGCCGATAATCTCGAACTTCTGTATGATGGGATCTACCGTCGACTGTTTCAGCGAGATGGCTATACGGTCGCCAGACTTAGCGTAGCTCGACTGCACATACTCTCGCAGGAAAAGCGTCTTGTCATTGTACTTCTCGAAGTAGATGGCCGAACGGTTCACCTCCTCGCCGCTGAATTTCCTGAAGTCCTGAGGAACGCTGATGAAGCGGGTCACAGCCAGCAGCATGCGTCCTAACAGATTGTCGGGAACCTCCCAGTACCAGTCGTCCTTGATGTGGCGCACGGTAAAGAGTCCCTCGCGCACGGATCCTCCCTCCTTGATCAGTTTCTCGTAGGGCGTTTCCTCCTTTTTCTTGACGGAGTCGGTTTTCGCGTCGATGGAATCGTTCTTGAGCGAGTCGGTTACTACTACGACAGAATCAGCTGGAATGGAGTCTGTCTTTATTGTGTCGTTTGCTGCAAACAACAAACGCTCCCCTGCGGCGTTCATCGCGCAAGGGAGCATTAATAATATGGTAAGGGACAGCAGTCCCTTCTTTGTTAATGTCATGGTTTCTTAATTTTGCTTTGTACGGATTACTCGGCTTTGTTCTGGCCTTTTTCGCGGTTCTCAGCGTCGATGGCCTTGATCTTCTCGCGCACCAGGTTCATATCGTCCTTCAGCTTCTGCACCTTGCGTTTCATCTCGTCGATGAGTGAGTTGCCCTTCTTCGAGCTGACGCTGAGGAAGCCGAGGTTGTTCTCGTAGGTCTGGATTTCCTGCTTCATGGCCTCATACTGACGGAACAGGCGTGCACGCTCTGTGTCAAGGGCGTTCTCACCACGTTCTGCCACCTGCTTGAGGTTCTGCTTGAAGTTGTTCAGACGGCGCTTGGCCACCGAGATGTTCAGTTCCTTGTAGAGTTTGTCGAGCACGGCGTGGTATTCAGCATACAGCTTGTCCTTCTCGCGGAACGGTACGTGGCCAATGGCCTGATACTCGGCAACCAACTGCTGTACTGTCTCCTGAATGTTGTCACCAGCCTCCTCGGTCACTAACTTCAGTCGTGCTATCACGTCACGCTTCTTCTCAAGGTTGGCATACTCTTCGCCGCGGGTGCCGGCAGTAGCGGCGTTGCGGGCCTCGAAGAACTTGTTGCAGGCACCGAGGAACTCCTCCCACAGCTGGTCGCCCAGTTTCTTGGGCACCATGCCTATCTGCTTCCACTCCTTCTGCAGGTTGATGAGCTTGTCGCTCGTCGACTTCCAGTCGGTAGAATCCTGCAGCGCCTTTGCCTTCTCGATGAGGGCGCGCTTCTTCTCAGCGTTCTCCTTGAAGGTGTCCTTCAGCGTCTTGAAGAACTCTGCCTTGCGACCAAAGAAGTCGTCGCAGGCTGCACGGAAACGCTCGAAGATTTTCACATTCATCTTCTGAGGTGCAAAGCCGATGGTCTTCCACTCAGCCTGCAGCTCAATGATTTCCTTCGTGTGGCGCTCCCAGTCACCGCTGCCCTTGTTCTCCTCGGCTGCGATAGCTTCCACCTTTTCACACAGCTCGGTCTTCTTGGCTAAGTTCTCCTCCTCACGGGCACGAATACCCTCGAAGTGCTGTTGGTGACGCTTGTTCACGATGGTCGAGGCGGCCTTAAAGCGGTTCCAGATCTCATCGCGAAGCTCCTTCGTCACAGGACCGATCTCGCGATACTCCTGATGCAGCTTCTGCAACTGGTGGAATGCGCTGATTACATCGGGCTCCTCTGCTAACTTCTCGGCTGCCTCACAGAGCTTCGTCTTCAGCTCTAAGTTCTTCTTGAAGTCGTACTCGCGGGCTTCGCTGTTCAGCTTCAGCAGGTCATAGAACTGCTCTACATACAGCTGATAGTTACGCCACAGCTCGTTGGCCTTCTCAGCAGGCACGGCCTTAATCTCGCGCCATTCCTGCTGCAGGGCCTTGAATTCCTGGTATGTCTTGTTGGCTTCCTCGGGCGAGGTCACCATAGCCTTTATCTTCTCAATAATCTCGAGTTTCTTCTTCAGGTTCTCCTCCTTCTCAGCCTCCTGTTCCCGGAACTGCTGCTGACGGCGCTCCTTGATGATACCCATCTCGGCCTTGAACACTTCCTCTTCCTCGTCGGGAGTAATCTGATACAATTCTGGATCGCCACCACCTTCAATATAGCTCTTCAGCTTGGCTTCACGCTCAACGACGTGGAGCTTGTAGAAGGCTGTCTTCAGATAGTCTACTTCGTCCTTGGAGGGCATCTCCTCGCCGTGGGCAATTTCCTTCAGGCGGTCGAGCACCTCTTTCTTTGTCTCATAGACCTTACGGTCTTCTGGAGCCTCCTCGCTTTCCTGAACTTCCTCAACTTCGGGAACTTCAGGAACCTCGGGCACTTCCGGAGTTTCTTCTGCTGGCGAAACAGCTTCGTTGTTTACTACTTCAGGAGCCTCGGCTGCCTGACTTACTTTTTCTTCACTAATCCCCGTTTCGAGGATGTTTTCTTGAGAGTCCATAATTAACTGTTTTTAGTTACCGTTATGGTGGGTTCATACATAATAATTAGCGTCGTACACTTCAAGCATATCGACGGTTTGAGGCGGTAAAATTACAAAAAACTTCGGAGTTGGCCCTAACAACTCCGAAGTTTTCTCTTCTTCTTATTCTTTTTTAACTATTTAGTAGCATTGCCAAGTGTATAACAGCCATGCTTTACGCGTTCTTTAATATATTGGGACATTTGCCGCATAGAGTCAGGCTGCTGTGTATTTGATGGCACTAAACGGGGGCTCTGTCGGCATCTAACAGGGAGTTTAAAGCCGAGTTATTAGCGTTTGCGTATACTCAAACAACCGTTCGCGTATACCCAAACAACCGTTTGCGTACGCCCAAACAACTGTTTGCGTATACCCAAATTCAAAGAGGCCAAAGGACTAAGGCCAAAGAAAAACGGGCGATGATACTCTGTCTTGGCAAAAAAAGAATAAAATCTTTTGTTTTGCTCTCGACTTTTAGTATCTTTGCACCGTAAACCAGAAAAAACAGAAGTATTATGGCAAAAGTTTATGTGTTCTTAGCAGACGGCTTCGAGGATGTCGAGGCTCTGATACCCATTGACGTACTGCGCCGCGGAGGTGTAGAAGTAGTAACCGTAAGCACCACCGATTTTCCTTTAGTGGAGTCGGCACATGGTGTGAACATCGAGGCCGACCTGCAGTTTGAGCAGTGCGACTTCAGCGATGCCGACCTGCTGATGCTGCCAGGTGGTATGCCTGGCGCTGCCAACCTCTTTGACCACGAGGGAGTCTGCAAGGCTGTATGCAGTCAGGCTGCCGCAGGTAAGAAGATTGCCGCCATCTGTGCTGCTCCTGCCGTCGTGCTGGCTCAGCTCGGGCTGCTCGAAGGTAAGAAAGCTACCTGCTATCCTGGCTTTGAACAGGTGCTGAAAGAAGCTGGTGCCCAGTATACGGGCGACCTTTTCACTGTCGACGGTAATATCACCACCGGCGAAGGCCCCGCTGCAGCTTTCCCCTACGCCTATGAGCTTTTGACACAACTGGTCAATAAGGCTACTTCCGACCAGATTGCAGAGGGCATGCGTTTCAAGCACCTGATGGCCTGATGGAATATGTAATCATTGTGGCAGGCGGTAAAGGTCTGCGCATGGGGAGCGACATTCCCAAACAGTTTCTGCCTATTGGCGGGAAGCCTGTGCTGATGCGCACCATTGAGCGCTTCCGCGAATATTCTGCCGATATGCAGATTATCCTTGTGCTGCCCGAAGCACAGCAAGCGTATTGGCAGCAGCTGTGTAAGAAATACGATTTCCACGTGGATTATCAGTTGGCCAACGGTGGCGAGACGCGCTTCCACTCCGTGCAGAACGGTTTTGCATTGATTCCCGACGATGCCGAGGGCGTGGTCGGCGTACACGATGGTGTTCGTCCCTTTCCCAGCATCGAGGTCATCCGTCGCTGCTATGAGACGGCACAAAGTCAGAAAGCAGTCGTGCCTGTCATCCCCGTTGTGGAGACGGTGCGCCATTTGGAGAATGAGAAATCCGTTACCGTGCCGCGTGCTGAGTATTGTTTGGTACAGACACCGCAGACGTTTGACATCCAGCTGTTAAAGGCTGCGTATAAGCGAGCGCAGAACCAAGTTTACTTGGAATCTGCCGAGCGTGAGCAGGCTCGACCGAAGGTCAAGGCTGCTAACCGCCAACCCTACAACGACGGCTTCACCGACGACGCCAGTGTGGTCGAAGCTTTTGGCTTCGACATCACCCTCGTCGAAGGCAACCGCGAGAACATCAAGATTACAACCCCCTACGACCTGAAGATTGCCGAAGTATTGATAGGATGACAGACGTGTTGAGCCAAGACTTGCAATATTTGCCGGGCGTAGGCCCCAACCGCAAGAAGACGCTAAGTGATGAGCTTGGCATCCACACTTTTGGCGACCTGCTGGAGTACTATCCTTATAAATATGTGGACCGTTCAAAGGTCTACACCGTCCACGAACTGACGGGCGACATGCCGTTTGTACAGGTTGTGGGTACTATACTAAGCTTCGAGACGTTCAAGATGAGTGCCCGCAAGGAACGCGTGGTGGCTCACTTCAGCGACGGCACAGGCGTCTGCGACCTCACTTGGTTCAATGGTGGCAAGTATGCCAAGCAGAACTACCGCATCGGCACGGAATACCTGGTGTTTGGCAAGCCTACGGTCTTCAACAATCGTATCAACATTACTCACCCCGACATCGACGAGGCATCGAAGGTGGACACCTCGGCAATGGGTATGCAGCCCTACTACAACACGACCGAAAAGATGAAGAAGATGGGGCTGAACTCCCGTGCTGTGGAACGCCTGACCAAGACGCTCATTGAAAAACTACCGACTTTGCCCGAGACGTTGCCCGACTTCATTACCGGGCCTCACTATATGATGGGGCGCGACGAGGCGTTACGTAACGTCCATTATCCGCAGAACGCCAAGTTGCTGGAACGTGCTCGTGTGAGACTGAAGTTCGAGGAACTCTTTTATGTTCAGCTTAATATATTAAGGTACGCAAGCGACCAGCGTCGGAAATATCGCGGCTATGTCTTTAACCACGTTGGCGAGACGTTCAACACCTTCTACCGTGACCACCTGCCCTTCCAGCTGACCGAAGCCCAGAAGCGCGTCATCCGTGAGATACGCAAGGACATGGGTAGTGGCCGCCACATGAACCGTCTGCTGCAGGGCGATGTGGGTTCTGGCAAGACCCTCGTGGCGCTGATGTCAATGCTTATCGCCATCGACAACGGCTATCAGGCCTGTATCATGGCTCCGACAGAGATCCTGGCTGAGCAACATCTGCACACCATCATGCAGTTTCTTGGCGATATGCCCGTCAGGGTGGCCCTGCTGACTGGCATTGTCAAAGGGCGACGACGCCAGGAGATATTTGATGGCCTGCTCGACGGCACCATCCATATTCTGGTCGGCACTCATGCCATCATTGAGGATACTGTGCAGTTTGCACGTCTCGGGTTTGTTGTTGTCGATGAACAGCACCGCTTTGGTGTGGCCCAGCGTGCCAAGCTCTGGAACAAGAGCGCCAATCCGCCTCACGTACTTGTAATGACGGCAACGCCCATTCCCAGAACGTTAGCGATGACACTCTACGGTGACCTCGACGTCAGCGTTATCGATGAGTTGCCACCTGGTCGTAAACCCGTTGTCACACAGCACTATTTCGATTCGCGTATCACTTCTCTTTATAATGGTATTCGCAAGCAGATTAACTTGGGACGGCAGGTGTATATCGTGTTCCCGTTGATTGAGGAAAGCGAAAGGCAACGGGTAGGCGAGTCGGAAGACTCGGGAATGGAAAGCGACCTGAAAAACCTCGAACAGGGCTTCGAGGTGTTGCGGCAGGCCTTCCCTGAATTCCGACTGAGCAAGGTACACGGCAAAATGAAACCTGCCGACAAGGAGGCTGAGATGCAGCGCTTTGTCAGCGGAGAGACCCAGATATTGATTGCCACAACGGTTATTGAGGTGGGTGTCAACGTGCCCAACGCCTCCGTTATGATTATCATGGATGCCCAGCGCTTCGGCCTCAGTCAGTTGCACCAGCTTCGGGGTAGGGTGGGGCGTGGTGCCGATCAGTCCTACTGCATTTTAGTCACTCCTTATAAGATTGGCGAGGACACCCGCAAACGTATTGATATCATGTGCGACACGAACGACGGGTTCCGTATTGCCGAAGCCGATTTGAAACTACGCGGCCCTGGCGACCTCGAAGGTACTCAGCAGAGCGGTATGGCTTTCGACCTGAAAATTGCCGACATTGCCCGTGACGGACAACTGGTTCAGATAGCTCGTGATGAGGCTCAGCGTATTATCGACGATGACCCTACATGCCAGTCGGTTAAGTATCAATTACTTTGGAACAGATTGCGTGAATTACGTAAAACAAATATTAATTGGGGGGTGATTTCATAGGATAAGTGTTAAAAGACACCAAAACTATGTTAACGAACACAAGTTTTTGATAGTTTTCTGAATTATTATTCGTATCTTTGCAACTGAGTTTTCACTTTTGCTGGAAACAAGAACGTCTACAAACCCGAAAATAAGTAACTTTTGATGAATAAAACATTGAAGAAAATACTTGCCGTTGTTGCTGTGTCGCTCACTGCAGTGCCCTCTATGGGACAAGATCTGTTGGCACGCCAGGCACCTATTGACCGAAAGATGAAAGCCGTTGACTCAGTAGCTCTGAGTCGATTGATTCAGATAGAACAGATGGCATCACCCGCCGCCGACCTTTATCAGGATTGGGATAACTACACTGCTCACAGTGAGTCTACGTTGCCCGATACCTTCCGCATTGATTTGCGGGGCTTTGCCATGCCCACCGACAGCCGAGTGCTGACTTCGAACTTCGGCGCACGCTGGGGACGCCAGCATAAGGGCTTGGACATTAAGGTTTACATCGGCGATACCATCCGCGCTGCTTTCAACGGAAAGATCCGCGTTGTGCGCTATGAACCGGGTGGTTATGGCAACTTCGTCGTTATTCGTCATCCCAATGGTTTGGAGACCATTTACGGACATCTGTCAAGACACTTGGTGAAGCCTGACCAGGAAGTACGTGCCGGAGATCCCATCGGACTGGGTGGTAACACTGGCCGCTCCACAGGTTCGCACCTGCATTTCGAGACCCGCCTTTGCGGTGTAGCCTTGAATCCGGCATTGATGTTCGACTTCCGTAATCAGGACGTTACGGGCGACTACTATAATTTCCGTCGTTCCACCTATTCACGCGAATCGGCTCAGGCCAATCGCTTGCGTGGCGTTAGCGGTTCTTCAAGCATTGGCGAAGACCAGCTCTATACCCAGAGCAGCAATAGAAAGTCGTCAAGCAGACGTAACGTTGCCAGCACACGCTTCCACAAGGTCAAGAAGGGCGAGACGCTCTACTCCATTGCCCGTAAGCGTAACACCACGGTGGCAGACATCTGCAAGCTGAATCGTATTGGTAAGAACATGAAACTGCGCCCCGGCCAGATATTGAAATATAATTAATCTGGCCAAGGGCATTTGCCCTCAACCACAAATACCTTAATCTACTTAATGAAGAAATATGCTATTCTCTGCGCGCTGCTTTTGCTTTTTGCGGCTCATGACATGTCATACGCAAAGGTAAGGAAGACTGCGAGGAAAACTCAACAGACCACCAAGACTGTTCAAGAGAAGTACGAAGAGATCGATAACTTTGATTTCCTTTACAGTGGTTCAAACGACGATTTGAACCTCGAATACGATGCTATTGCCATCAATAGCCTGATGGACGAGGCCATGTCGCATATCGGTGCCCGTTATCGTAGTGGCAGCAAAGGTCCGAAGGCCTTTGACTGCTCAGGATTCACCAGCTACGTCTTCAAGCAGATGGGTATGACGAATATTGGCGCTTCGTCACGCGACCAGTATGCTCGCAACATCCCTGTCAGTCGTAGCGAGATGCAGCGTGGCGACCTGGTATTCTTTACCAGCCCTGGTTCAGGCCGCAATGTCGGTCATGTAGGTATTGTTGTAGATGTTGACCCCATGACCCACACCTTCAACTTCATTCATGCCAGTAGTAGCGACGGCGTGAAGATTTCCAATTCAAACGACGGCTTCTACGCCAAACGTTTTATTGGCGTCCGCCGCGTGTTCTGACGAACAACTGCTTCTGACTTAACGTTTAGGTGGAAGCTTACTGCGGCTCCACCTCTTGCTCCATCTTCCTTGAGTTGGCAGAAGTTTTTGTGCCCAATATCTTGTCGACGATGACACCGATGTCCGTTACCGTGATGTCACCATCGCCGTTGGCGTCGGCACCATACATCATGAAGCCTCCAGAGTTGGTTATCTGTAAGATTTCGTTCACTACTACCGCAATGTCTGTCACAGAGACACTCTTGTCACCATTGGCATCGCCCCTCGCGCTACCCTCTGGGGCAACGGCCAGCGTCGTTCCGAGCTCTTCAGTCTGATAGAACTTTCTGATGTCCGACTCCGACAGCTTCATATTTCTGAGATAGACGGTATGGTCCTCAGCCTCCACATTGGCAGCTACGTCGACCTGTAGCGTGGCTATCTCACCATCGTTGCCCGTGAACGTCTCGTCGGACAGCGAACCGCAGAGGAAGCGGATGACGTTGCCCTCATGCTCGCTGAACGATAGGGTGTGCTCGTCTTCCTCAGGCAGACGACCGGCACTCAGCGATCCCTGAATCTTGCCCTTTGCCGACTTGACGACAGTCACGCCATCGGGCAACTGGAGGTCGAACTGGAAAGAGCGTATCTCAGCCGTGTTCTTCATCTTGACGGAAATGGTGGCCTGACTGCCTGCCAATGCGGCAAGCGGTTTGACGTAGATGACATTGTCCTTACTGCTCAGGTCGGTGTTCACCTTTCTGGGCCCACGCACCATCATGCGGGCATTGCCGCTGTTGCCGTAGATGGAGCCCGTATGGATGATGTTGGCGATGCCCGTATAGTCAGACACATCGATGCCGCCACTTTCATCCACGTCGGCAGCCTTTGCGTTGAAACCCGCAGGCGTGTTGTTGTGGATATGGTTGGCCACACCTGTATAGTCGCTTACGTCAACGACGCCATCGCCGTTGATGTCACCAACGACATACGAGGAAATAGTCAGCTTAGACTGTACGAGCGCCGTCTCGTAGTATTTGCTGATATCGGTTTCCGTCAGCTTCATGCCCTTCAGCTGGATGGGGTAGTCGCCGTCTACGATATTGTCTGCTATATTTACTAATAAGGTTGCAATCTCGCCGTCGTTACCCGTGAACGTCTCATCGTACTCCGAGCCACAGAGAAATCGGATGGCTCCGTCCGGCTGTTCACTGAACGACAGGGTGTGCTCGTCCTCGTCGGGCAAGCGGCCAGCACTCAGGAATCCCTGAATCTTACCCTTTGCCGACTTGACGGCAGTCACGCCTTCCGGCAGGTAGAGGTCGAACTGGAAGGCGCGAATCGGAGCCGTGTTCTTCATCTTCAGTGAAATAGTAGCCTGCGTGCCCGTCCTTGCCTCCGTCGGCTCGATGTAGATGACGTTGTCTATTGCTGAAATATCGGTTACTTCAATTTCTGACGACTCATTGTCCTTATCTATTTCTACTATTTCCTTGAACTCCTTCCAATAGTCAGCTGCCTCATAAGCTGCCTTGCAGCCTTTCGTAACATAAAGAATGGCATTGGCTCGATTGCTAAACACATCATCTGTAATGGTAACAGGAATGGTCATTTCTGCTTTTACGGATGTCAAATTGTTACAGTCGTCGAAAGCACGTTCTCCGATAGAGGTCACGCTACTGGGTATGGTGGTGCTGGTCAGACTACTACAATAGGAGAACGCATCTTTACCTATACTAATCACGCTACTGGGTATGGTGATGTTGGTCAAACTACTGCACCCATCAAACGCATAATTACCGATGCTGGTTACGCTGTTAGGTATGTTGATGCTAGTCAAGGCACTGCACCTATAGAACACAGAGCCACCTATGCTAGTCACGCTACTGGGTATATTAATGCTGGTTAGACCGTTGCAAAACGAGAACGCACCGCCACCAATGTTGGTCACACTACTGGGTATGATGATGCTGGTTAGGCTGCTACAATTCTCGAATGCATCGTCACCGATGCTGGTCACGCTGATGGGTATGTTAATACTGGTTAGGCCACTACATCCTGAGAAAGCACTATTCCCGATTTTGGTCACGTTGCTGGGTATGATGGTATTGGTACATCCTTTAATGAGTTCGTTAGTACTCGTCTTAATAATTGCATTACAGTCATTGCGGGAGTCATATACGGTATTGTTGGCGTCTACTGCGATGTTGGTTAGGCTGCTACTACTGGAGAAAGCACCAAAGCCGAAAGCATTAAAGCCAATACTGGTCACGCTGCTGGGTATGTTGATGCTGGTTAGGCTGATACAGCCATCAAATGCATAGTCACCGATGCTAGTCACACTGTTGGGTATGGTGATGTTGGTCACGTTGCTGCAGCCACGAAACGCCCCGTTACCGATGATAATCACGCTGTTTGGTATGTTGATGTTAGTTAGTCTGCTGCAGCCGAAGAACACATTATCACTGATTGTGGTCACGCTGTTTGGTATTTTGATGCTGGTCAGGTAGCTACAAAAGCCAATCGCATAGCTTCCGATGCTGGTCACGCTGTTGGGTATGTTGATACTGGTCAGGTTGCTGCAATATCCGAAGGTGTAGCTTCCGATGCTGGTCACGCTGTTGGGTATGTTGATACTGGTCAGGTTGCTGCCATAGAACGCATAGTTACCGATGCTAATCACGCTATTGGGAATGTCAACATTGGTCAGACCATAACAGTACTTGAACGCATCGTCACCGATTGATGTTAACCCAGTGAAATAATGAAGTTCTTCAAATGAACTTATTACTTTGTTATTTTTAAATAATGCTCCTAAATCCGTCACTGCCGCAGCCTCAGTCTTCGATAGTTCGCCGTCACCGTTGGTGTCCCAGTTCGTCACGCAAATTGCTTTCACGTTTGTATCGGCGAATGTAATTATTTCTTCTTCAGGCTCAACAGCGGTTTCTACCTTATATATATAATTGTCTGGTTTACATTCTGTTTCGTCAGGAGAGGTAATGAGCTGTCTCTCAAAGACGATATTACCACCAGTGAAAGATAACGAGGCCGTGAGTTTCACGCTAATGACAGCACCACTCGTACCTGTCAGTACGGTATTACTTCCTGAATATAGAAAGAAATGAACGGCTCCGTCGGTGAGGCCGACTTCTAACGAGTGCTTTTTCCAAGTAGTGCGCCCAGTGATGTCAACAGCCAATTCGCCATTTTCGGTGACTATTTCCAATCCGCTTGGCAGTTGCATGTAAAATTCCACCATCGTTACCTGCATATTTGCGTTATTCACATCAATAAGCATCTCCTTCGTTTCACCCTGCTTGATGGTAAAGTCCTCGACGCTCAGTGTTGCCGTTGCGGCTACACTCCTGACAGGCAGTATTCCAATTAAGGCTACTACTATCATGAACTGCTTGATAGTTCTTGTCTTCATAACTCAGTCTATTTTGAAAAGTGAACAATTACTATTATTTTACAACTTTTTCCCCTCCAACAATGTATATACCTTTGCGTGGTGCAATAATACGTTGTCCGCTTAGGTTGTACCATTTCTCATTTTCTCCATTTCTTGCTTTCTCCATTTCCGTGATGTCTGTAGTATAGTTTGATACATACACCTTGAAATCGACGGGATGTGCTTCGGTAAGGTCGCGACTTGTGCATAGCATGTTATGCAACAAGATATCACCTCCGCGGAAATCATCGTTAGCGGATAGTGACAGGCAGATGACACCACCTTCCGTACCCTGTATCAGCGCATTCCTCCCCGACGCTAACAGCAATCGGGTAGTGTGATTGCCCACATTGCCTGAATAAAGTTGGTGACTGCCCCATGTCGTTCGGTTCAGCATGTCAGTACCATCTTCACACAAAGAAAGTCCTTCGGGTAGTGTTACGTCCATCTGCACCATTGTTATCTCCATCTCTGGGTTGTAGAGATTGATGGTCAGTTCCTTGCTGCTGTCTAAACCTTGCTTTATCTCCGCATCAATTGATACGGGAGACTGTTTTTGGCTCTTAATGTTTCTCCTTGGCGCCATCAACTCTCTTGCATTGTTGTTAGCCGACATGATGATGTTCACCAGTGCCACCATGTCGGTGCCGTTTATGGTTCCATCTTCATTAACATCCGCATTATCATATACAGCATTCTCCATAATAACATTTACTAATGCCACCATATCTGTGCCGTTTACCTCACCGTCACCATTCACGTCGCCTTGTTTGGTTGGCTCGTCCGTTGTCAGTTCAATATATTTGTTTTCGTTGTGCTCATAGTAGTAAGCCTTAATGGTGTAACTGGTATTATGGACAAAGTCAAACACCTCGTTAGGTATTAAGAAATGGTATTCCACCTCACATCCAGAATATACAGAAGCATTTTGCTCATAAGTCGCATTGACATCTCCATTAGAGATAATTTCAAACTTGATTTTGTTCTCAAAATTATTGTCTGACGGATTCTTAAATCTCAATGAAAATAGTTTTCCTGAATATGCGTCATTAGCATCGCCTATTTCTGTAATTGGCAACAATAGATACAGGTTCGTTTCCAACGTATGGTTTCCCATAGTTGTAAGTACGACGTTATTATTATCAACGACAGCATTTATAACATTCGGGGCAACGTCCCAAGCTGGTTGCCATAATTCTTCATTACCATGTCTTGTGACAACTCGAAGCTCATATTCCCCATTGTCTATTGTCGTAGGGAACACGTATGTATTTGTTAATATGTTACTTGTTGAAGAGAATATATTCCCTCCCTGAGGTGTGATGATTGTCTTTAGATAACTTCCGCTATACAGACCTAGTGCATATTGCCAACTCCCTATCGTGCCGTCCTTCGCAATTATATAGTCATAATTATATACTTTTAGATTCATTGTCAGTTGGAATGAGCCACCTGTAGCAATGGTCAAACGGTCAAGGCGTTTGTTGTCGTTTAGGCATAGTGGCTCTTCCAAATATACAGGATAATCATTAAATGTGGTTTCATCGAAGTTCTCATCTGGGTACAGATCTGTGGACATTCCTTGTTCCCAGTTATAATAAACGCCATAGTCTCCAGGGTAAATGCTGGAGGATTTGTTGATGGCATTAAGAGAGACGAACTTGTTTTGTTGTTCACTTCCATGTCCGAAGTTAATATGATATAATCCCTCTGTATTTTTCCCATCAACAACAAATATATGACCGATGCCTTCAGAACTGCTATTATATCTAAAAGCTCGGCCCCTGTAATAAACAGGTCGGCCAGCCTCAAGTTGTTCGTCAAGCATCTTCATCCACTGCCCTGTAGAGTAGAATTTACGGAGACGGAAGCGGCAGTTCTGTGAGATATGCAAATATTTTTGTATTCCCCAAATCATCCTATTATTTTCAGTCCCAGGAGTTCCTGTTGCTGTTGAGTACTTTAAGGTCATAGCGGCACCAACATGCCATACTAAGTTAGCAACTGCATCAGCTTGGGTCTGATTATAGGATCCGCTTCTATACTCGTTTAAGATATTATTATAGTCAATAGAAGTTGAGCTATAATCCAAGTCATTGCCGTACAGAGTAACATGTCCAAAACCATGATTGGGCGCCTTGTAATATTTCAATATCTGAGCAACAGCTATAGGACCACAACTTGCACTCTTTCCATTAGGAATCATGTTATTGTATGGCGCATCTTGATGCCACAGACTCTTCACCATAGGTTCGGTGATATCATCATTGCCAATATCTCCTGACCCCATCTCTACGATGTTCGTAAAGTCGTTCCATCCTTCAGTTGATTCGTATTTTACTATGGTGCCATTTGGAACATAGAGAGTGGCATCATTAGGGATATTGTAAAATACATTGCTGTTGATGGCATACGGTTCCTCAATGTAGGAGTAAACCGATCTCAGATTGTTACATTCTGAAAAAGCACGGTCGTTGATGAAGGATACGGCTTCCATTATTATCACAGATGTGAGATTATTACAACGACGGAAAGCACAACTTTGAATGGCCTCAACAGAACTGGGTATTATGATTGATGTGAGACTACTACTTTGACAAGCATACTTCGCTATGGTCGTAACCGTATTAGGGATTATCGTAGTGCTGCATCCTGCAATCAACTTGTTATCACTGGTTTGGATAATGGCATTACAATTATCTCGTGAATCAAAAGAAGTGTTGCCTTTTTCTACGGCAATGCTGGTTAAGGCACTGCAGCCTTGGAAGATTCCGTCGCCAATAGATGTAACAGACTTTGGTATAACTAAAGAAGAGAGACTTCTACAATTAATGAATGCGGATGTCCCAATAGACGTTACTGAATTGGGGATGATGATAGAAGAAAGGTTGCTACAGCCATTGAACGCTTCATATCCAATAGATGTAAGACCTGAAAAGTATTGCAATACATCTAAAGACTGAATGCCTGAATTACCACGGAATACCGTTCCAATGTCCGTAACCGAAGCAGCTTCATCTTCTGACAACTCCCCGTCACCATCGGTATCCCAGTTCTGTATGCATATAGATTTTACATTTGTGTCATTGAATGTAATATTTTTTTTAGAGTTTTTGACAGTGACTTTACAAGATTTTACGATGTCGCATCCACCGTCGTTTCTAAATACCCACATTTGTACATAGGTTACTCCTGGCCCCACCGCCTTTACCTTTCCCGTATATGCAGTGACGGTTGCGATGGAATTGTTATTGCTACTCCATTCCAAATTATATGTTGCATTCGTAGGAGTCACACTATAACCCAATTGGTACTCCTGTCCAACATCCAAAGTCAGTTCTTCTGGTTTTACAGTTGCACCTGTCGGGTTTACGATAGTAGTACCACCTCCTATGCCAGAAACTGTCACGTTCCAATAAAAGTCGTAAGTTCGGTAGTACCCATCAATGTAAAAATCAACATGGAAATATACTTTGCAACTCCCACTTGCTTTACCCCTTACGGTACAATTTTTGTAGCTTGAATATGATACTGTAGCAATAGATTGATTATTACTATACCATCTGTAGCTAACGCCAGTGGCATTATTCTGCAAAATCCTACTATAAGTAGTTGACAACGTGATGGTCGACGTCTCATTTACCTTTACGGAAACATTACCTTCTAACGTTTGAGCTGTAGTTGCTATACAGCACAGCAGAAGTAAAAACATAAACAACACCTTTTTCATCATAGCCTTAATAATATTAAATATTAAATGACGACTTTGTAAACTTTGTAATTCTTTATTTTATTGAGTACCTAAATTCCGCAGTACTTTAATTTAACTTTCTTTATAAGTACCTGAGCAACAAAAAGTTCTTGCTGGGGCAAGCGGCAAAGCCGAGCGGCTCAGGATTTGGCCATGTCAGATT
>CADBHI010000032.1 GCA_902794405.1 uncultured Prevotellaceae bacterium | reverse complement strand
TGCTGATGTCTCGGTTATAGAATCCTTCCATTCCATCCACTTTTACAAATTCTTCAAATGGTTGCATGGCTGCTGACCAGTTGTTGCAGTTGGTAAAGCAAGGATAGGTTGTGTTGCTCATCACTTTTTGGTAGGTGACGTTCGACGGCCCTGATTCTGTGAGGAACCATTGCACCATCTTTGCCTCGCAACCTGCATCACCACCGGGGTTGTCACGTACATCCACAATCAGATTCGGTATGTTCGCATGACTGCGGAGGCTGTCGGCAATAGCATCCATTTGTACATCGTTCATGTGGAAATGGGCAAGTGTCAGCAGCGCGATGTTATCATCCAGCAACTTGAAACTCCAATCCTCTCGTAGATTCTGACTCCGATGTACATTGTAAGCGATGGGCGCAGTGGCTCGCGGTATATACTTTTGCATTTGATTGGACTTCAGGAAAGGAACTTCCACACTGGAGCCGTCGGTAAAGGTGAGATGCGCAGGCTTGTCACAATTGTTGTCACGATATTGTATTGACCAGTTCGTGAGCATTTGGAAGGCACCTGTTGACTGCACCTGAGCATCAAAAAGATTGGTTCGCGAACGGACATAAGCAGCCTGCTCCTTGGCAGGGATGCCATCGATGGTTGCCACTTCTTTGCTAATATATTGCTCATAGCCAGGCTGAACAACACGGACAAACATGCGGTCTCCCAACGTACAGAGTACCACTGCAGGGTACTGCGTGTCAGTACGGGCGTTGAAGAACGGATTAGGGGACTGTCTCCAAGCATGGCTGTCGTGAAGGAAGTCGGCACAGAAGGCATCGCCAATCAGATTGTAAAGCGTGGTGAAGTGTATCTCCGTGGAGTCCAATCGAGCCTTGCCTTCGCGTATGAATTCAGCCTCGCGTTCAGGCGAGATGATGTCGCGCAGGGATGGGTAGCACTCATGGATGCTCTGGATGAAGAAGTCAAAATCCTCGTTGGCCTGCTGGCGTGTGAGAATGGGTGACGGCTTAAACGGCTCAATGACTTTAAAAGTGGTAGGCAGTCCGAAGGGTGTCATCGGATCTATGTTTTCACGTTTTTGCGAAATAGAAAGGGCGATATGCGGTTCACCGATTTGTTGGTATACATAGCTGACCGTGCCAAGTACCGTGCCTGCCTTTACTCGCTCGCCTGAACGAAAAGAAATATTGCCTCTCAGGCCTTCAACGTTTATCTTGCGCCCGTCGTCCAACTTCAGACTTATGCTCCCGTTAAATAACTTGATTGGGTCATGCAGGTTGGGGTCGGCCTCTAACTTGCGCCGCATACCATCGACAGTCGTTTCATCATCGAAATTGCAGCCTTTACAGGAGTTAAGGCTCGAGTAATAAATGAGACTGATGTTACTCACCTCGCCGTCGGCAGGGGCTATGACTTCCGTTCCTTCTTTAGCACCAATCACTAGTTTACCATAATTTGTCTCATGGTCCAACAGGTCTTGCGGACGCAGAAGGATGTTCGTCCCAGCTTCTTGTCCTTTGAAGAAGAGGACTTTGTTCTTGTGCCCAAACTCCGCCACAAATTGTGGCGAAGCTGAGCGCCAAAATGATTCTTTTCTTTTTCATGCTATGGCTGTATAATTTCGTAATTTGTTACGTTGCACTCCTCCATTATTTTTTTGATGCGGTCAATATGCTTATTCGATACCCCTTTGCATATATTGATGCGCACATGGTGCTTCTTGCTGATGGCAACTTCCTCCAAATATCGCCTGACATTTTCAGCTTGCCCCGTCCATGAAGTGTATTGATACTCCTTCCAGTCAAAGCCTTCGTGAAGCCCTCTCTTTACGTAGATAGACGAATGTATTATCGCATTTGCCGGAACCACGCCTGTTAGTAATATCGTCAGTTCAGGATTGATATTTCCCTTTAAGTTAGCAGGGATCTTTATAGGTGCAGTAATGAGGTTTGCAAAACCACGTCCATCTTTGCGGCCCATTTCCAGCTTTTTCAATGCAGATGCGGGCAGGCTGGGGAGATTGTGGACATCAATTTCCATGCCGTCGAGTTTAACGGTGGTACTCTTTAATCTAAAACCAAATGAGAACATTTTGAATCCATGTTCCTTTACAAACGTTCACAGCGATTGCAACGATTGCGTCCCCGTCATGTAAAGCCGTAAGCATCTTCTGTTCGGAATCGTTTGGGGCTTCATTTGATTCATGAGTCTTTGAGGGGGAAAGAATGTGGACAGCAGCAAAGGCCACGCCAGCTACTATAATTGCTCCGACAAACATGGCGGCGATATGCAGCCAATGATGTGAGGGATGTTGGCTCGTCTTCTTCCTAAACCGTGCCCATGTGGCAACGATGTCGGGCTTACTGTCGATGTCGGCCATCATGCGTTCTAACTGTTCGTCGGAATAGTTCTCGGGATGTTCCTGCATATCGCGGAACAGCTGCTTTTTGTTTAACGTTGTCATAAGCTTCTGGGATTAAATTTTCGTTTGATTTCCATGATAATGTGCGAGAGATGTTTCCACACGGCCACGCGACTGATGCCCTCTGTGGCGGCGATGTCCTCGTAGCTGCATCCGTCGGTGAAGCGGAGGCTGAAGATTCGCTGTTCCTGTGGCGTAAGGTGGCCGACCACGAATTCCACTATATCCGTCAGCCGTTCGTCGTCGGCATCGGAATCGTCCAATGCATCAGGATAGCTGGTATCATTGATTATTGTCTCTTGCCGCAGTCGCTTCAGACATTGGTTGCGAACGCTTGTCAGCAAGTAGCTTTCCTCTGTGTCGGGTATGAGCACCGTCGTGCCACGGAGCAATCGTTCGAAGATATCGCTGACCACATCCTCGCTTTCCTGCTCGTCGTACAGCAGGGTGCGCGCCACCCGCTGCATCTTGGTCGAATGCTGAATGAACAGCCGTTTGATTGTTTCTCGTTTCATCACGTCTTTTTATTATAATACCCACCAGAAGGAGAAAATGCTAACCTCTAATGTGTTTTTTTTGCAAAGTTACTCAATAATCCACAAAATTTCGCTCGTTTCCACTTTGTTTTTAAGTGTTCATCTGGGCGGCCTCCTTGCTCTGAAGGAATTGTCACAAATTGTGGAGGCAATATATCTTGATTTTCGCCAGCAAGACGAGGTGGGTTTACCGTAAGTAAACAGGGAGTTTGGTCGGAGTAAACTCGGAGTTTGCCCGGAGTAAAATGGGAATTTGATTCTTTAAAGTTGAAAAATCATGAAGCTCTGAAAATCGCCGCCTTTAGGAGTGAAATCCTGGAGGCGGCGATGATGTTGTTGTGGAAAAAGAAAAGGCGATGTTAGTCGGCGGCTTCGAACTCTTCGAGGAAACGGGTGTCGTTTTCAGAGAAGAGGCGGAGGTCGTTGACGCGGTACTTCAGGTTGGTGATGCGCTCAACACCCATGCCGAAAGCGTAGCCGGAATAAATCTTGGAATCGATGCCGCATTGGTCGAGTACGTTGGGGTCGACCATGCCACAGCCAAGGATCTCGACCCAGCCTGTGTGCTTGCAGAAGCCACATCCCTCGCCACCGCAGATGAAGCACGAGATGTCCATCTCGGCGCTGGGCTCGGTGAATGGGAAGTATGAGGGACGCAGACGGATCTTGGTGTCGGGTCCGAACATCTCCTTGGCAAACGACAGGAGCACTTGCTTGAGGTCGGTGAACGATACGTTCTTGTCAATATAGAGTCCTTCCACCTGATGGAAGAAGCAATGTGCGCGGGCAGTGATGGCCTCGTTGCGATAGACACGGCCTGGGCAGATAACGCGGATAGGGGCTGTAAGCTTGCCGTCCTCGGTGTGCATGTTCTCCATGACACGTGCTTGTACTGACGAGGTGTGTGAACGTAGCAGGATGTTCTTGGTGACGTCGTTGGGATGCTGCGAGACAAAGAAGGTGTCCTGCATGTCGCGTGCGGGATGGTCGGCAGCGAAGTTCATCTTGGTGAACACGTGGAGGTCGTCTTCCACTTCTGGACCGTCAGCCAGTACGAATCCCATGCGCGAGAAGATGTCGATGATTTCGTTGGTGACAATGGTCAGCGGATGGCGTGTGCCGAGCTTGACAGGGTAGGGGGTACGTGTGAGGTCAATCAATTCGTTGCCCGTTTCCTGTGTCTCGCACTCTTCGCGCAGCTGGTTGATGCGCTCTGTAGCGAGCGTCTTGAGCTGGTTGATTTTCATGCCCACCTCTTTTTTCTGGTCTGCAGGCACGTTACGGAAATCATTCATCAGGGCAGTAATTTCGCCCTTTTTGCTAAGGTACTTCAGTCGGAGTTGTTCGACTTCTTCAGCATTCTTGGCGCTCAGCGTCTCTACTTCCTTAAGGAGTTCGTCTATCTTGTCGAGTAACATGAGTTATTGTCTTTTTTAATGAATTCGGGTGCAAAGGTACATAAAAAACTTGACTTTAACTATTATTTAAGCATCTTTTATGTGGTAATTGAGAGAAAAAATATTAAATTTGCAGCTGAAAACGGACTAAAGCTTGTATTACAGATGAAAATCATAGTATCAGATGCCATCTCTCAGGTATGTCCCTCATTCGTAGGGGCAGCAGTCGAGGCAAGGGTGGTGAACACTCCTTACAGCGCCCCTTTGTGGGAGGAGATACACCAATGGGAGGCACGCTATCGTGACGAACTGACTACGGAGACGTTGAAGCAGCTGCCAGGTATTGCGGCCACCCGTAGGGTGTACAAGGCCTGTGGCAAGGATCCTTCACGCTATCGTCCTGCCTCCGAGCAGTTGATACGGCGCATGCTTCAGGGCAAGGAACTCTATCAGATTGACACGCTGGTAGACTTGGTGAACTTAGCTTCTATCGTCTATGGCTACAGCATTGGCGGCTTCGATGCCGACAAGATGGTGGGCGACACGCTGACCTTAGGCGTGGGTCGTGAGGGTGAGCCATACGAGGGCATTGGACGTGGTATGCTTAACATAGCGGGCCTTCCAGTCTACCGTGACCAATTAGGTGGTGTGGGCACGCCGACAAGTGACCACGAGCGTACGAAGATGACGCTCGAGACCACTCACTTGTTGGTGCTTATCAACGGCTACGACGGCAATGAGGAACGTGTGCGGCATAATGCCGAGTTCATCCAGCAACTTGTCAGCAAATACTGTCAGAGTGATGGTGGTAGCTATTGTATTTATAGGTGAAGGGTGACAGGTGAAGGGTGATGATAAAGACGCTATATAATCAGATAGGCCAGTATTGGCGAGCCTCGCTGCTGACGCCCGTTTGGACGGCGGCCGAGGTGGTGATGGACGTGCTGATTCCCTATGTCACAGCATCGCTCATTGACAAAGGTATCATGACGGGAGACATCACGCAGGTGTACTATTATGGACTGTTGATGATAGGAATGGCGTTTCTGTCGCTTGGCTTCGGCATTCTGGCCGGACGTTCTGTGGCCTATGCCGCCACTGGCTTTGCAGCTAACCTTCGAAGTGCGATGTACCGCAACATCCAGCGCTTTGCCTTCTCAAACATTGACAAGTTCTCTACGTCGGGACTCGTGACCCGAATGACCACCGACGTGGCCAATCTTCAGAACGCCTACCAGCAGATATTGCGCATCACCGTGCGGGCACCGTTCCGCCTGCTGTTGAGCATCGTGATGTGCCTGGTCATCGATGCCCGTCTGTCGATTATCTTCATTGTGGCTATGGTGGTGCTGGGCTTCTCACTCTACCATATTATTTCAAGGGTGGCACGACTGTTTCAGCAGGTTTTTGAGAAGTATGACCACCTGAACCAGAGCGTTCAGGAGAATGTGCAGGCCATCCGTGTGGTGAAGGCTTTCGTGCGTGAGGATTATGAAAACCAGAAGTTTTCGAAGGCCGCCGAGGCCCTCTATCATTTATATGTACGCGCGGAGAGTCTGATGGCCCTGAACCATCCCGTAATGAATATGGTGGTTTATGGCTGTATCATTGCCCTGTCGTGGTGGGGTGCCCATTTCATCGTTAGTGGCACGCTGACCACGGGTGAGCTGACTTCATTGTTCACATACGTGATGAGCATTCTGCAGTCGCTGATGATGCTGTCGATGATATTCGTCATGCTGACCCAGAGTGCCGCCTCAGGCTGTCGTGTGGCCGAGGTGATTGACGAGGAACCTGATATCGTGAACCCAGAGAATCCCGTCTACGAGGTGGCCGATGGCAGCTTGGAGTTTCGTGAGGTGAGGTTTGATTATGGGGTTTATGGGACTAATGGTGCCGATGGGACGAATGATGGACATCGTCGCTCAGCGCTGTTTAACGTGAGCTTCAAGGTGGAAAGCGGCGAGACCATTGGCGTGATTGGCGGTACGGGTTCAGGAAAGTCTACGCTTATCAGCCTTCTGTCGCGTCTTTATGATGCAGGCAAGGGCGAGGTGCTGGTAGGCGGACGGAACGTGAAGGAATATGATCTGGCCACACTACGTGGAGCTGTATCGGTAGTGCTGCAACAAAACATGCTTTTTACGGGATCGGTAATTGAGAATCTGCGTTGGGGAAATCCCGACGCCACGTTGGAGGATTGCCGCAAGGCCTGCCATCTGGCTTGTGCCGACGAGTTCATAGAGCAGATGCCTGAGGGCTATGAAACCCGCATTGAACAAGGTGGCACCAATGTGTCGGGTGGTCAGAAGCAGCGTCTGTGTATTGCCCGTGCCTTGCTGCGAAAGCCTCAGATCCTGGTGCTCGACGATTCTACTTCAGCCTGCGATACCCAAACCGACGCCCGCATCCAGCGTGCCTTCCGTGAAGAGCTGCCTGACATGACCAAGCTCATTATTGCCCAGCGCATTTCGAGCGTGGAGCATTGTGACCGTATTCTTGTGTTGGACGGTGGTGCCGTCACAGGTTTCGATACCCATGATCAGCTGCTGAAGACCAATGCCCTCTACAAGGAAATCTACGATATACAGATGGCCGACCGTGGTGATTTCGACAAGCAGAAAGGAGGTGCAGCATGAGACAGCCCAACTTTGGCGGCCCACGAGGCCAGCACGCACAGGCGGGATTCCAGAAGGTAGACCGTCAGACTCGCAGCATGATTTGGCGCATGGCCCGATTGGTGCTCAGCGACTATAAGCTGTCAATCGGGGTGGTGCTGGTGTGTATCGTTGTGACGTCGGTCACTACGCTGACCTCGACGCTCTTTACGCGTACCTTAATAGATGATTATATCATTCCGCTGACAGAGGCGGCTAATCCGGAATATGCCTCACTACAACAGGCTCTCTTCAAACTTGGACTGGTGCTGCTTGTTGGCGTCGTGTGCTCCTATCTATACAACCGTCTGATGATCAATGTGTCGCAGGGTACCCAGCTCAAGCTCCGCCGCCAGTTGTTTGACAGTATGGAACGACTACCCATCAGCTACTTCGACCAGCGTAGTCATGGTGACATTATGTCAGTCTATACCAACGATGTGGACTCTCTGCGCCAGATGATCTCGACTGCCCTTGCACAGGTGTTCAACTCGTTTATAACGATTGGCGTCACCTTCGCCTCAATGATCGTGCTTAGCGTGCCGTTGACCCTCGTCAGCTGTTTTATTGCTGTTGTGATGATGATTACCACTACCAAGCTCGGAGAACGCTCGCGCCGCTATTTCCGTACCCAGCAGGAAGGTCTTGGCCGCGTCAACGGCTTTATCGAGGAGATGATGACGGGGCAGAAAGTCGTGAAGGTGTTCTGCCGTGAGCAGCAGACCACCAGCGAGTTTGAGGACATCAATGAGCAACTGCGCGTCTCGGCGTGCAGCGCCAACCGAATAGCAAATATCGTAATGCCCGTCAATGGCAACCTCTCGAACCTGGGTTACGTACTCATTGCCGTTGTTGGCGCCATACTTTCACTTGGCGATTTCACATTCTCTCATTCCCTTCATCTCTCTATTTCCCTTGGAACCGTTGTTGCTTTCCTGACCTTGAACAAGAACTTTACCCAGCCCATCACCCACGTCTCGCAGCAGATTAACTCTGTGCTCAATGCAGCCGTTGGAGCGGAACGTGTCTTTGGACTGATGGATGCCCAGCCCGAAATAGACGAGGGAACAGCAGAACTGGAACAGCCTAAGGGCGACGTTGACTTTCGTCACGTTGACTTCGGCTATACCCCACAGAAACAAGTGCTCTTTGATATTGACATCAACACGCAGCCTGGTCAGAAGATTGCCTTCGTGGGAGGTACAGGCGCTGGTAAGACTACCGTCATCAATCTCATCAACCGTTTCTATGAGTCAGGTTCAGGCGAAATACTCTACGACGGCATTCCCATTACCCGCATTCGCAAGGATTCGTTGCGCCGCTCGATGAGCATTGTCCTGCAGGAGACGCACCTCTTTACAGATACCGTATTAGAGAATATACGCTACGGACGACTTGATGCTACTGACGAAGACTGCGTGCATGCTGCCCAGCTGGTAGGTGCCCACGACTTCATACGCCGACTTGCTGATGGCTATCAGACCATGTTACAGGGTGACGGCGGCAACCTCAGCGCAGGTGAGCGCCAACTTTTGGCTATAGCTCGTGCTGCCGTAGCCGATCCTCCAGTGCTCATACTCGACGAAGCCACCTCTTCGATTGATACGCGTACTGAGCAACTCGTTCAGCGCGGAATGGACACCATCATGAAGGGACGCACCACCTTTGTCATTGCCCACCGCCTGTCGACTGTACGCAATGCTGACCAGATTATCGTCCTTGACCACGGACGCATCATTGAACATGGAAATCATCAACAGCTGATAACCTTGCGTGGACGCTATTATCAGCTGTATACAGGTAACGACAATTCATTGCTGCTCTAACTTCTCCTCATCTCCTCCAGCAGCTCACGCTGGCGATTGCTCAGCTCGGTGGGCAGCGTTACCTGAAAGGTGATGATGAGGTCGGAACCTCCCTGACCTTTGCCCGGCACACGCACCTTCGTGCCAGGCTGGGTACCAGGCTTGATCTTGAGTTTCAGCTTTGTACCAGTTGACAGACTGACAATCACATCTCCGCCAAGCAAAGCCGTGTACATGTCAATCTTAACAGTAGCCTGCGAATCAGTCGGCTGGTCACCAAAGCCACCAAAAGGATTAAAACCGCCAGAGCCTGAACGATGGCTGCCGCCACCGCCAAAAAGCGTCTCAAAGAACGACGAGAAGCCTCCACTACCGCCTTTGCCGAATCCTGAGAAGTCGAAACCGTCGAACGGTGAGCCGCCCGACTTGAAACCGCCGCCCATCTGGTCGGCCTGTTTCCATTGTTCGCCATATTGGTCATACTTCTTGCGCTTCTCAGGATCACCAATCACATCGTAGGCCTCGTTCAAAGCCTGGAACTTGGCTTTGGCCTTCGGGTCGTCGGGATGCAGGTCGGGGTGAAACTGCTTAGCCCGCTTCAGGTAAGCCCGCTTCACGTCCTTTTGCGCTATCGTCTTGTCAACGCCTAAAATCTTGTAGTAGTCGATAAATGCCATAATCTTTCCTCCTTCTTTTTAAATGTACCTATTTCTATTCAGAAATGCAGCAAAAAACGTGCCAAACTCAGGCTACGACAAAATCATAGAAAATTATTTGGCATTTCACGCTTTATTTTGTATCTTTGTCGCCGAAACAATAATATGAACTATGAAAAGACGGATTCTCTTGGCTATGGCAGTAGTGCTGATGGCTGTTAATGTGTGTGCAGAACCTGTAAGCCGTAAGGAGGCTCGTAAGCTGGCAGAGCAATTTCTGTCAACGATGGGAACTTCAGACAGCGGTTTGAATGCTGTTGCCGGCTGTCGTCGGAAGGTGGCTCGTGATGACAACGCTGTTGAAGAACTCTACGTGTTTAACCGTGGTGGCGACGGAGGCTTTGTCATTGTGTCGGGCGACGATCAGACGGAACCAATTCTGGGCTATTGTGATCATGGCCAGTTCGACTATGAGTCGGCCCCTCCAGGCCTGCGTGCCCTGATTGATGGTTATCGCCACCAGATTGCCTCATTGCAGTCGTCGGGGCAGGGTAGGGCGGATGCTCCCATCATCCGTGACGCTGTGCCCACACATCCGAAAGTGGCACAGCTCATGAAGAGCAAGTGGAGCCAAGGTTATCCTTATAACATGACCTGTCCGGAATACTTCTCATTGGGTCGCTCGGTGACGGGCTGCGTAGCTACTGCTATGGCTCAGATACTGTACTATAATCGTGAGAAATCGGTGTCGGAGACGACAGCTGCTATGCCTTCGTATGACACATGGACAGAGCATGCCACCTACGGAAAACTGCATGTGGATGGCATTCCTGAGGGGTCGCCCATTGACTGGGAGAACATGAAGGACGAGTACGGTTCTGCTACCGAGAAACAGCGGAAAGCCGTTGCCGACTTAATGCACTACTGTGGTGTTGCTGTGAAGATGGACTATACCAACTCGTCGTCTGGTGCCCAGTCGCATGATGCCTACGAAGCCTTTGCCAAGTATTTCGGATATGGCAAGTCAGTCAAGTATGTCAGCTATGCTACGGTATCGAGTGACACGGAGTGGGACAAAATCATCTATGCCGAAATTTCGGCAGGCCGTCCTGTCTATGTCAGCGGCAGTAATGATGAAGGTGGTCATGCTTTTGTTGCCGATGGTTACGATGGTAATCAGAAATATCATATCAATTGGGGATGGGGTGGTACCAGCGATGGCTTCTATCTTCTGACGAGCTTGACGCCGGGCAAACAGGGTATTGGCGGCTCTCATGATGGATATAATGACTATCGTGAGATAATAATCGGTATTGAGCCTGAGAACTATGCCGAGAAAACCATGACCATTAGTGATGCTACTGCAAGGAAGATTTGTCTGGACCATTGGGATGCCAATGGTGACGGGAAACTGACCTATGGCGAGGCGGCTGCTGTCAATAATTTAGGAACGGTGTTCCAAGGAACGGCCATCAAGACCTTCAAGGAATTGTATTATTTCACCAGCCTGACCGAACTCCCTGATGATGCGTTCAACGGCTGTCAGCAGTTGACGACCATCCGATTGCCGAAGAATATCAGTCTGATAGGTGCGCGTTCTCTGAAAGGTTGTATGAAACTGTCGCAATTAGACTTGCCCGACCATGTAAAGTCGATTGGCGAGGAGGCGTTCAGCGGATGCAGCCAGCTGGCGGTGCTGCAGTTGCCTGACGAGTTGAAACTCTTGTCAGCAGGCATTCTGAAGGGGTGTGAGGCGCTGACGTCGGTAGATTTGCCCATAACGGTTACGGCTATCGGCGATCAGGCTTTTAGCGATTGTAAGTCGCTGAAGACTTTCGAACTGAATACCTACCAGCCAGAAGATATTGCATTAGGCCAGAACGTGTTTGAGAACTGCAACCTGTCGCAGGCCGTGCTTTACACGTTGCAAGGAACGAAGAGCTACCTAAAGGAGGCCGATCAATGGAAACAGTTCGGCACCGTTTTCGAGCAGCGTGAACTGTCAGGTGGTAAGTTTGCAACATTGGAGTCGGGTGCCAAGTACTATATATACCATGTTGGTACTGGACGCTATCTGACACGTGGTGAGGCTTATGGCACGCAGGCTGTCGTAGACGACAATCCCATGCGTTTTATCATTAACCATACGACATCGATGGCTGATGGTGTGTACTATCTGACATCGGAAGATACTGGTGCGCAAGGTAATTTGCTGTTCCGTACCTCGACCGATTCAAACGTTGGCAAGGGTGTGAAGTCTACCTTTGTGGACGGTACACTAAGTAAGAACCGTGCCAATGCCTATTGGAGCATATGTCCAGTAGAGGGTTCCAAGCAGGTATATACCATTCAGGTAGATCCAGACCAGATAGGGTATGACGAAAACCTATACTGGGGCGTGAAAACCGACCATCAGTCGAACGCTGCCACTCCAACGTACGGCGTCTACTGGGATGTTGACTATGCCGAGAATCCGCAGAACTGCCAGTGGCGGCTTGTGCGCTACGACGGGGATGCTGTCAAGGAATATGAGGCTGCAGCGACATTGGCCATGCTGTTGGATAATGCCAAGGGCCGACACCTGAACGTCGATGCCGAACAGCAGGTATACGACAATCTGGAGAGCAGTTATGACGAGATGCGCCAAGCCCAGCGTCAACTGCGCAAGAAGCTGAAGCTGATTGATGCCCATGATGATATTGTACGTGAGGTGTTTGTGTCGAATTGGGACATCGACAGCGATGGCGAACTGAGCTACGACGAAGCTTCGAAAGTAGTTGACTTTGACTATTCTTTCCAAAACAACAAGAAGTTGGTGAGTATTGACGAACTTCAGTATTTTACCAATATATCAGAGATTTATGGAAATACGTTCGATGGATGCTCGAATCTTGAATCGGTGGTGTTGCCGCCCAACATAACATACATTTATTATCGTGCATTCCGCAATTGTAAGAAGCTGGAACGTATTGATATTCCTGAACTGGTGACCACGATTGGTGAGAATTGCTTTACAGGTTGTACGGCTTTGAAGGAGGTGAGTGTGGCTAATTCAGAACCGTCGACCATCAAACTTGGTACCAATATATTTGGCAATGTGAAGCTTGCAGAATGTACGTTGTATGTCCCCTTCGGTGCCAAGCAACGTTTTGAGGATGCTGACGTTTGGAAGAACTTTGGAAAGATCGTGGAAGTGCGTATGAACGCCCAGCCCCGTACCTCATCGATTGTTTTCGATACACCAGGATATATCTATAATTTAGGTACCCGTAAGTACTTAACGATGGGTGAGGCCTATGGCACGCAGTCGGTAGTGGCCGCTAATGGCCTGAAATACCAGTTCAAGCGCAGTTCGTCTATGGCTGAAGGATTGTGTTATCTATATGGCCCGTCAGGTAAAGTGGTGTTTAGGACTTCGACTGACTCCAAGGTGGGTAGTGGCATCAAGACTTGCTTCGGTGATGGCAGCCTCTCGAAGACAGCCTACTGGCAGTTAGACTCTGTGGCAGCAGGCATCTATACGTTGCAGGTGCCTGCTAATGATGCCTCTTACCGTGAGGGCGAATACCTTGGAATTGACGAAAACCACAAATCGAATGCTGCCAGTCCGACCTTCGGCCTCTATTGGGACATCGCGGGAACGGGTATCAATTGTCAATGGGTGTTCATTACTGAAGCCGACATGCAAGAAGCACAAGCCATCAACACATGGGCTTCCAGATTGAAGGAACTGCTGGGGATTGCCAATGAACGTGAGATTGACGTAACAAAGGAACAGGCCACCTATGACAGGACAGAAAGCACGGCGAATGACCTGAAAGAGGCTGTGAACTCTGTTCGCGCCAAGTTGCATTACATCACCTTTGCCGACAGCAAGGTTCAAACTATTTGCATTAGCCGATGGGATATGGATGGTGATGAAGAACTGTCATTCGAAGAGGCAGCTGCCGTGACTGATATTGGTGAAGCTTTCCTCAATGCCACAAACATCAGAAGCTTGGAGGAACTGCGTTACTTCACCTCGCTAACCGAAATTCCTGCCAATGCGTTCCGTGGAGCTTCATCCTTGCATACCATCTACCTGCCAGCAGGCATCAAGGCTATTGGTGACTATGCATTCAGAGGATGTAACGTGCTGAATAACATTGTGCTGCTGAACAATACGGACTTCATACCGATGGCATATATCAGCGTTCCCAACAACTCGCAGCTGTTTGTACCGGCCTCGATGGTCAAAGCTTATGCGGATGACGAAGCATGGACTTCTCGTTGCGAAATAACGGAGTATACAGGGAAACCGGTAGTAACCGCTGAGGCACAACGTATTTACGGGCGCTCTTCCGCTGTTATCAAGACAAAGGTGTATGGTGCCCCCGTCATCGGACAACCTGACACAGAATGTGAGGCTATCAAGGAGTCTTCGCTGCCGATAGGACAGTATCCTATCACCGTCACTTTAGGAGCCATATCAACCCCTGGTGTGGAATGCAAGGAGGGCGTATTGACCATCGAACCAGCTCCACTCACCGTAACAGCAAAGAGCTATACACGCCAAGTTGGTGAACAGAACCCCGTCTTTGAATTGATGTATAAGGGTTTCCGCAATCATGAAACAGAAGATATCATCAAAGTGGCACCTATAGTCACCTGCGAAGCAACCACAGACAGTGCCGTTGGTGAATATGCCATTATAGTGAGTGGTGGTGAAGCTCCTAACTATACGTTTGTCTACGAACCGGGTGTGTTGACAGTAGGTGATGCTACCGCCATTGAGACCGTCGTAAGTAAGGCGGCAGACAGCCAGTCGGAGATAGTATATGACTTGCAAGGACGACGCACAAAGGGCACTCGAAAGGGCGTGTATATTGTAGGGAAACGGAAGATATATCACAAAAATGCCCAAAAGTTTGGCGATTAGATATTTAATTTGTAATTTTGCACGGGGAAAGAACTTAAACTAAATATGATTATGATTATTCCTGTAGCTTTTTGGCTCGTGCCTATCGCATCGATAGTGGCATTGGGCATGGCGTACTTCTTCTTCAAACAGATGATGAAGGCTGATGAAGGCACGCCCCGTATGAAAGAAATTGCGCTCTATGTGCGCAAAGGTGCAATGGCTTATCTCAAGCAGCAGTACAAAGTTGTCTGCATCGTTTTTGCGGTGCTCTGTGCGCTCTTTGCCTTTATGGCCTATGGCCTGAATGTGCAGAATCCTTGGGTGCCGTTTGCATTCCTGACGGGTGGTTTCTTCTCGGGCTTGGCTGGATTCTTTGGCATGAAGACGGCTACCTATGCTTCTGCCCGTACGGCCAATGCCGCTCGCGAGAGCTTGGATGCTGGTTTGAAGATTGCTTTCCGCTCGGGTGCCGTGATGGGTCTGACGGTGGTTGGTCTTGGCCTGCTGGATATTGCTATCTGGTTTGTAGTGCTGAACCAGTTTGATGCCGATGGACTAATCTCGATTACTACCACGATGCTGACTTTCGGTATGGGTGCCTCGACACAGGCGCTGTTTGCCCGTGTGGGTGGTGGTATCTACACGAAGGCAGCTGACGTAGGTGCCGACATAGTGGGTAAGGTGGAAGCTGATATTCCTGAAGACGATCCTCGCAACCCCGCCACCATTGCCGATAATGTAGGTGACAATGTAGGTGACGTGGCTGGTATGGGTGCTGACCTTTATGAGAGCTACTGCGGTTCTGTGCTCAGCACGGCAGCCCTTGGAGCCGCCGCCTTCTCTGTGGCAGGTATTGAGGTGCAGCTCAAGGCTGTCATCGCCCCGATGCTGATTGCCGCTGTGGGTGTGTTCCTTTCACTCTTAGGAATTTTCCTCGTCCGCACGAAAGAAGGTGCCACGATGAAGGACCTGCTTCGCTCGCTGTCATTGGGAACGAATGTCAGCGCAGTTCTTATAGCCATTGCCACCTTCGGTATCCTATATTACTTAGGTGTTGAGAATTGGCTGGGACTCTCGTTCTCGGTTATCAGCGGTCTGGCAGCAGGTGTCATCATCGGCCAGGCAACAGAGTACTATACATCACACTCGTACAAACCCACCCAGAAGATTTCTGAGGCAGGCCAGACAGGTGCTGCTACCGTTATCATAAAAGGTATCGGAACGGGTATGATTTCTACCTGTATTCCTGTGATTACTATTGGCGTGGCCATCATGCTGAGCTACCTGTGTGCCAACGGTTTCAACCTTTCTATGTCGTCAACAAGCCTGTCTCATGGCCTTTATGGTATTGGTATTGCTGCCGTGGGTATGCTTTCAACGCTGGGTATCACATTGGCTACCGACGCCTACGGACCTATTGCCGACAATGCCGGTGGTAATGCCGAGATGTCGCAGTTGGGCGAGGAGGTTCGTCATCGTACGGATGCTCTTGATGCCCTTGGAAACACGACTGCCGCTACTGGTAAGGGTTTTGCCATTGGCTCTGCTGCCCTCACGGCACTTGCCCTGTTGGCCTCATACATTGAGGAAATCAAGATTGCGATGGCCCGTGCAGGACAGACGCTTACCAATGTGGCAGGTGACGTAATCAATGCTACTGACGCAACGATTCCCGACTTCATGAACTACTTTCAGGTGAACCTGATGAATCCGAAGGTGCTGGTAGGTGCCTTTATCGGTGCTATGGCCGCTTTCCTGTTCTGTGGTATGACTATGGAGGCAGTTGGCCGTGCTGCTGAGAAAATGGTGCAGGAGGTTCGCCGTCAGTTCCGTGAGATTGCTGGAATCCTTGAGGGGACAGGTACGCCCGACTATGGACGTTGTGTGGAGATTTCCACCCGTGCTGCCCAGCATGAGATGGTTGTCCCGTCAATCCTCGCTATCATCATCCCGATCATTGTGGGTGTCCTGCTGGGTGTGGCTGGTGTTCTTGGCCTGCTTGTAGGCGGTTTGGCTGGTGGCTTCACGTTGGCAGTCTTTATGGCAAATGCCGGTGGTGCCTGGGATAATGCTAAGAAGAATATCGAGGAGGGTAACTTCGGCGGTAAGGGCTCGTTTGCCCACAAGGCCTGTATCGTTGGCGATACGGTAGGTGACCCCTTTAAAGATACCTCTGGACCTTCGCTGAACATCCTCATTAAGCTGATGTCTATGGTCAGCATCGTGATGGCTGGTTTAACAGCTGCTTTTTCGTAATGCTATACTGTAATAACGTAATTTCGTAATAACGTAAATAAATATGCCAATTAAGATTCTGAGTGTCGACGACGAGATGGATCTCGAACTGCTGTTGACACAATATTTTAGAAGAAAGATACGTAAGGGAGAGTACGAGTTCGTGTTTGCCCATAACGGTCTGGAGGCGTTGACCATGATGGTGAAGCACCCAGACATTGAGATTATCCTATCGGATATCAATATGCCAGAAATGGACGGTCTGACACTCTTGGCCAAGGTGAACGAGATGCGTAACCCTGCCCTGAAAGTTATCATGGTGAGTGCCTATGGCGATATGGGCAACATTCGTCAGGCGATGAATAACGGAGCGTTTGATTTTGCCACTAAACCCATCGACTTGGACGATCTGAGCGTGACGATAGAAAAGGCCATTGAGCAGATTGAATATGTTCACCAGATGCAGAAGGAACATTCACAATTAGAGTCGCTGAAAGGCGACTTGGCCATTGCGTGTGAGATACAGCAGGCTATCTTGCCGCGCGTATTCCCACCATTCCCAGAAGATTCCGACAAGTTGGACATAGCCGCCTCGATGACTCCTGCAAAGGATGTGGGTGGCGACTTTTACGACTTCTTCCGTATTGATGACGACCGTATTGGTTTTGTTATTGCCGATGTTAGTGGCAAAGGTATTCCTGCGGCCATTTTTATGGCAGTAAGCCGTACGTTGATTCGCGCAACGGGGGTACGTGGTGGTAGCCCTGCTGATTGTCTCACCTATAGCAACAAGCTTTTGGCAGCAGAGTCGGTTGACTGCATGTTTGTTACCGTGTTCTATGGTATATTTAATCTGAAGACAGGTGAGATTTCCTATTGTAATGCAGGTCACAACCCGCCTTATATTTTGAAGCGTGGCGGAGCAGTAGAGGTATTGCCAATGTCACAAGACCCGATGGTAGGAGCTATCGACGGCATTGAATACCATGGGGCGACCTTGCAATTGGATCATGGCGATTCGTTGGTAATGTTTACTGACGGCGTAACGGAGGCTATGAACGCTCAAAACGAAGAATTCGGTGAGGAACGGTTAGAAGACACCTTGGCTGAGGTGACCATGCATAATTGTCAGCAAATTGTCGAAGCAATCAAGGTTGACGTGGCTGCATTTGTTGGTGATGCCGAACAGAGTGACGATATAACTGTTTTGGCTCTGAAGAGACAGTGAGTAAAAAAGATATAGCGATAGGAGTTACAGGACTGGCTTTGTTGGCGACGTCAGTAGCTGGTTTGGCTGGTTGGTACACAGAGCATCAGCGTGTTACCGACTTAGAAAGTCAGTTTGCCGATGCTCAGCTGCAGGAGAAACGTTCGGCGGTAGTGCGTAGCATTAGTGAGCAGATGGAGGAGATTGCCTATCAGCAGAAAGAAATCTCTGACGAACAGCGTGAGGAAGCTATCCAACAGAAAAAGGTGGCTGATGAGATGCGTCAACGTTCGGAAATGGAACGAATGAATGCGCTCATTGCTCAAGAACAGGCTATCGCCTCAGAGCAGCAAGCCCACGAAGCCCGTCAGGTGGCAGAGAACGAAAGGCAGATGGCTGAACATCAGCGTCTGCAGGCAGAACTATCAAAACGTATGACTGACACTCTGAGTTATGTAGCTCTTGCTCGTTCCTTAGGCTCACTGTCATCTGTCCAGTCACAACTTGGCTATAATGAATTAGCTGGTTTGTTGGCTTATTCCTCCTATCTGTTTGCCAATCGCTATCAGGGCGACATTTATTATCCCACCATCTTCCAGTCGCTGATGACGGCAAGCCAGAGTAAACGTTCCTGGTCGAAGCATAACGGTTCATTAATGGGGTGGGCCTATATGTCGGATGTCGACAAACGCATGGTGACAGTCAGTACTTATGGTGAGATCATGATCCATCAAAAAGATGGCGATAATCTGCAGAGTCAGATGTTGCTGAGCGATAAAAGCTACGATTTCCGTGATGTGTTTGTGGAAGATGATATCATTTATGCCATCAGTCGTAGCGGCCATTTAGTAATTATCGATCATGATGATACTAAAATTCTGCCTCTTCCTGATCTTGCCTTTCCATCAAAGGTAAACATTCTTGACAAGGATAATATTTTGTTGGTGGGTGATCATGGTATGGCCCTGTATAACAAACAACGGAAGATGGTTGTTGCCACACGTGAGCTTGACTTTAAACTGACGTGTGTTGCCCGTTATAACAATTGTCCGTTGTTGTTTGACGATCAGGGCCGTCAACATCTGGTTAAGAGTATCAATGAACTGATTACTTCGGATGTGCCGGTTCCTGGCCGTGTGACAGCTTTTGCCAGTTCGAAGAATACCCTACAAAGGGCCTATGGTATGAGCGACGGTACCATCTATTTATTTAACGAGCAGAATAATAAGATTACAAAGTTAGAGGGACATTTGTCTCGTATATCGAAACTGAAGTTGAATGGATGGCAGTTGTACTCGTCAAGCTATGACGGTACATTAAGAATGTGGAATACGAATAGTGAAAAGATTGAGCCTGTGACGCTTATTTCTGCAGGTTCATGGATTATGGAATTCAACTTCGACAGCTCAAAACAATATGTATGGATTGGCGACCAAGATGGCAATTTGACAGAAGCTCTTATGTCAGTACCCATGATGGTTGACCTTGTCAGAAAGAAGTTGAAGCGTGACTTCACAACCGACGAATGGCATTACTACATAGGGGAAAAAGTGCCCTATGAGTCGTTTGTGGGAAAACAAGGAAAGGAGGTAACCCTATGAGGAGACTCCTGATGATTGGTCTCGTGCTACTTGTCGTCAGTGCAACTTTTGCACAAGGTGTTCCTTTCCTGCGGAACTATATGGACAAGGATTATCATGCACACAAACGCAACTTCGACGTTGTGACTGATAAGGATGGAATCGTCTATTTTGCCAACTTCGAAGGGTTGTTGTATTACGACAATGTGGAGTGGCACATTATTCATACGCCAGGCATCACACGTGCCACAGTAACCTATTGCGACAAGAATAATGTGGTTTGGGTTGGTGGCTATAACTATTTTGGCTATGTAGCTACGAAAAATAACGGCGAACTGTGTTTGAAGCAGTTTGGCTCTTCAAACACTTTTCAGGGAGAAGTGGTGGAGATTTGGGAGAAGGACGGTGTACTGATGTTTTTGGTCAACAACGGCAACGTCTATAAATGTGTGAACCACCAGATTGAATTCGCGAAAAAGGCTCAGGTCAATGATGTGGGCATTGGCTTGTCGGATATTGTACATACTGATGTGTTGGACGACGAGAATAAGGTTGTCATCTTAGATGACGTTACCCAGACAGAATCGTTAGGTAACGGGATTAAGGTCGTTGTCAGGAAAGGAAAGGGGCTTTCTTTTACCAACGAGAAGGGTAAGGAACTTTTCACTTTAACTGAAGCTAACGGTCTCTGTTCGGATGATATAGTATGGGTCGCCTATAATGGTCATGGCTTGTTATGGGGTGCTACAGAAAACGGCATCTTCTCCATAGCAGTCCCTTCTGCCTTCACTCGCTTTACTTCTCAAGAGGGACTGGTGGGCGATGTGCGTTCTATTGAAGAGTATGAGGGACATATATATGTTGGAACAAGTCGGTCATTGTACCGTATAGAGGGGCAGAGATTAGTAGCCGTACCAGATGTTAACCATGCTTGTTGGGACTTGAAGAAGACTCGTCAGGGCTTGTTGGCTGCAACAGCCAATGGTATCTATTGTGTTACAGAATCTTCTGTCCGCCAGTTGACAATCACAACCTCTTTGTCTTTGTTGGTTGATGGTTCACAGTTCTATAGTGGTGAAATGGATGCTGTCTATCTCATGCAATTGTCAGACAATAGTCGTAAAAAGATCTGTATGCTGGAGAAGGTTAACAAGATATGTAAGGATGCTTCAGGTGTTGTCTGGCTGCAAACCATGTTTGGAGAGGTATGGCGCAAAGCATCTTCAGCCTCAGGATTCAAACCCTATCATGAGGGTGATGTAAATGATATTTCTACCATTATACCCACGGCCGACAAGATGGAGGTCGTAGGGACTTCCGACACCACACCCTTCTCCTATTCGTTGTTCTCCTATCTGGACGATAGTGGCGTCACTTGGCTGACAGATAACGAAGGTAAGGACCTGTATAGATGGAAAGCCGGCAAGCGATTGGCTGATCTAAATCAGCTGCTCTATCCCTTTGCTAATATGTCTGTTCGTGCCATGTATAAGCGTCAGCATGAAGTTTGGCTTGGAGGCGATGACGACCTGAGAGTAATCGACGTGAGCCAGAACGACCCCATCCTGCAGCATAAGCCTCGTCTGAGATTCCGTACCGTCAGACTGAATGGCGACAGCATCTTGTGGGGTGGCTTTGGCGAGATGCCTAAAAGCATTGCGAAGTTGGAAAGCCATGAGCGTAACCTGAGATTCACCTATGCCGTTGACTATTCACCATTGGTCGGCGTGACACTCTACCGCCACAGGCTGAACGGTGGGAAATGGAGTGCGTGGGATAATGATAAGGATGCAGAGTTCCTGAATCTGCCTTATGGCTCTTACACCATTGAGATACAAGCCCTGCTGGCTACCGGCGAGATGACGGAAGTCGTGTCGATGGACTTTGACATTGCCTATCCGTTCTATATGCGGTGGTATATGAACGTCATCTATTTGCTGTTCGTCGGATTACTGGTCTATGCCCTCTTCCGCTATCGCCTGCATCGTCTGAGTCAGGAAAAGATCAGGCTGGAGAGCGTCATCCAGGAACGTACTGCCGAGGTGGTGAAGCAGAAGGATGAGATTGAGGAGAAATCAAAGAGTCTGGAGATAGCCCTCGACGAACTGAACAATGCTCAGAATGAGCTGATACGTCAGGAGAAAATGGCTACCGTCGGTAAACTGACGCAGGGACTTATCGACCGCATCCTGAACCCGCTGAACTATATCAATAACTTTGCGAAACTCTCCGAAGGACTGGTCAAGGATATTGAGGCAAACATCGAGGACGACAAGGACAAGATGGACGGCGAGAACTACGAAGACACCATCGACGTTCTGGGTATGCTGAGTGGCAACCTGCAGAAGGTGAGTGAGCATGGCCAGAATACCACCCGTACACTTAAGGCGATGGAGGAGATGCTGAAAGACCGTAGCGGCGGTATCGTGCCGATGGATCTGGTGCCATTATTGCGGCAGGATGAGGGCATGCTGAACAACTACTATGCCGACGACATCCGGCAGTACGGTATCAAGACCAAGTTTGATATTCCGCAGGCTGCTATTGCCATAAGCGGTAATGCCGACCAGTTGAGCAAGACCATGATGAGCATTCTGGCCAATGCCGTGTATGCCGTGGTGAAGAAAGCCCAGCGCGAACAATATGAGCCTGAGGTAGCCGTTAGTGTCAGCACTGACGATGCAATGGTTACTATTGCCATTCGAGACAACGGTATCGGCATTGAGCCGACTATCATCAACAAGATCTTCGACCCCTTCTTCACGACGAAGACTACGGGCGAGGCAGCAGGTGTAGGACTTTACCTGAGTCATGAGATTATACAGAATCATCACGGAACTCTCAGTGTGAAGTCCGAGAAGAACGTTTATACGGAGTTTATCATCACATTACCAATTTCATAGGTTATGGAACAGCAGATAGAGACCTTACAGCAACAGCTGAAACAACAGGAAAAGCTTGCATCATTGGGGATGCTGAGTGCAGGTATTGCACATGAGATACAGAACCCCCTGAATTTTGTCATCAACTTCAGCAAGATGTCTGATAAGTTACTGAAGGACTTATCAGAGATTGTAGCCGACAACGAGGATAATCTGTCGGAGGACGACCGCGAGGAGGTGGAAGACATTGTTGCTGACTTGAAGGAGAATCTAGGCAAGATTGTGGAGCACGGCGAACGGGCTATCAGCATTATCCGTGGCATCCTTCTGGTGTCGCGCGGTAAGGAAAACGAATTCCTTTCCACCGACATCTGTAAGCTGGTGAAGGAATATGTGTGGTTGTCGTATCATGCCATGCGTGCCAACCAGAAGAACTTCAACATCAGCATCCACGAAACCTATGAGGAAGGATTGCAGCCTATGATGGTCATTCCGCAGGATTTGAGCAGGGCTGTGCTGAATGTGATGAACAATGCCTGCTATGCCGTTTGGAAGAAGTCGCAGACAGCCGAGGCCGCCTACCAGCCGGAAGTCAATATCAGTGTGAAGACCGCCGACGGCAATGTCATCATCAGCATTGCCGACAACGGCGAGGGTATGACTGACGAGGTGAAGCAACGGCTCTACGAGAACTTCTTCACCACCAAGCCAGTAGGGCAGGGTACAGGCCTTGGTATGGCCATCACCCGCGACATTATCGAGGACAAGCATCAGGGTCATCTCACCTTCGAGTCCGAAGAAGGCAAGGGTACCACTTTCGTATTCACCATACCCATCAAGAAATGAAGAAGCGCCACCTTATTATATATATAGTGTTTGCCCTGTTGGCTCCGCTGACCCTTCAGGCCCAAGACAATACTTCACTCCGCGAGGTATATTCGCAAGCAGAGAGTGAATACAAGATCGGGCGACTGGAGCAGGCGATAGACTTGCTGCAAACCAACCTCAACGGCTTCCATGGGAACCTCAGGCAGAGTGCCTGCCGATTGATGTCGCTTTGCTATCTGGCACTGGACGACATAGCGCAGTCAGAGAATTATGCGATGCTGCTGCTCAGGGAGAATCCTTACTATTCCTCTGTTCAGGACCCCATTCGCTTCGAGGAAATCATCAATCGTCTGAAGATGGGAACCAGCGCCACGATTACCACCGCCTCCAATCAGGCCGAGAGTTTGGATGAGGCACCTGTACCTGTGACGCTGATCACTGAGGATATGATCCGCATCAGCGGAGCCCGCAACCTGAAAGAGGCTCTCATAGCCTATGTACCAGGTATGACCAATGTGGAGTGTAATGAGGAGATGAATGTCGCCATGCGTGGCGTCTATAGCTCGGGACAGGAGAAGATTCTCATCATGCTCAACGGTCACCGCCTAAACAGCTACGGCACCAACGTGGGGCGTCCCGACTTCTCGATAAGTCTGGAGAAGGTCAAGCAGATTGAGGTGCTGCGTGGCCCTGCCTCGTCACTGTATGGTGGTGTTGCCCTGACGGCTGTGATCAATATCATCACCAAGAACGGTATTGAGATGGATGGACTGAAAGTGAAAGCCGGTGCCGGAAACTATGGCCAGCTGCGGGCTGACGTGCTCTACGGCACCCACTATATGGATCTCGACATTGCTGCCTGGGCCAGTCTCTACAACGCTTCTGGCGAGAAGGTCAACTTGCCTATGGAAGAGCAGATTGGAGCCATCCCTTATCCTGGCGACATCACCATTGGAGGCTATAACCATAAGCCCAGCTATGATCTGGGCGCTACCCTCAAATGGAAAGATTTCACGCTGATGCACAACACGAATTTTTCCAAGTACGTGGCTCCCTACACGATGAGCTATTTCTTTGCTCCCTACGACTATAAGGCATATCGAACCTTCGATGGCAACCTGCCTGGCTATGCAAACACGGCTCACCACACAACGCTGGGATTCAACAAGGAACTTGGCCAGTTCCAGCTAATGGCTAATGTGGCTTACGATATCGAGGACCAGACCCGCTACCAGACGGCAGGCTGCATACCGGCTGAGTTCGGCTATGTGGTGATTCCTCCTGGTACCACGCAGGAGGTGCTCTTTACGGATGGACTGTTCCAGTACCATAACTGGCAGGAGAGCAATTTCTCTACAACCCTGCGAGGCAGCTACCAGTACAATCTGGGAAACCAGCACCACGGAACACTCAGTGCAGGAGCACAATACCATCACTTCAGCCTTGATGACTCCTACTATGTTGAAGGCCATGAATATGACCAGGTCATCGTGACCTTTGGTGACGAGAAGAACCTGCGTACTGGTACGGAATACTCCTTCAACGCCTACGCCCAGCTGAAGCATCAATGGCGGGACTTTATCATGAACTTAGGTATCAGACACGACTTCAAGGAGCGCTCCAACGGTATGATTATCAAGGAGTGGTCACCCCGACTGGCGCTCATCTATCTGAAGCCGCACTGGAATATCAAGGTCAGCTACTCCAAGTCGTTTGTCGATGCTCCCTACTTCTATCGCAACAACACGCTCGACACAACCGAAGGTGGCGAGGATCTGCTTTCAGAATACCTGCACTCCCTGCAGTTTACCCTGGCCACCAACAATCTGCCCCGTAACCTGAATGCGGAGTTGAACTTCTTCTATAACCGCGCTACCAATCTGGTGATTCCCGCCCTGCTGATGTATAGTAATGCTGGTTCTATGAAGAATATCGGAATCGAGCTGAACACCAGCTACAACACGCAGCGCTTCAAGGCTTATGCCAATGCCACCTGGCAGTATGTCACTGACTTTGAGTTCTATAAGGCTACGGATCACAGTGTTTACAACATACCGCAGTTCACGGCAAACGTGACGGCATCCTACGAGTTGCTCAAGGGCCTGGAGGCTTCTGCCAATGTCTATTATGCAGGCAAGCAGACGTTCCACTATGAGATGATTGGCGATGAAGGCCTGATTGAGGAGGATTCGAATGTTCCGTCCTTCGTGCGTTGCAATCTGGGACTGACCTACAAATTCAAGAAGGCCGAGCTGGGCTTCAACGTCCACAACCTGTTTAACAAGCGTTACAGTCAGGGCGGTACCAGCATCGGAACCATTCTCCAGCCTGGCCGCTGGTTCATGGCCAGCATTGCTTATAAACTATAATCCTAAAAGGCAAAAACTATGGATAGATATAATCAGATTATCAACGAAGCTATATGGGGTAATATCAGTAAGTATGCTAAGAAAACGGCTGTCGTCATTGGCAGCGAGGAGCAGACTTATGGAGAGTTAGGCATAGCAGCTGAGCAAGTGGCAGAGCAGATAGCCAGCTATCTCAGTTCCCAGAAGCTGGATGCCCTTGCTTCTCACCGCTCTCCTTGCATCGGAGTCTGCATAGAGCGCAACCGCTATCTGATACCTTCTGTCCTGGCATTGTTCCGTCTGGGTATCACCTATGTACCGCTGACGCCGCAGTTGCCTGCACCCCGTATTGAGTATATTGCCCGCGACTGCAACATGTCGCTGATTCTCACCACGTCTAATCTTGTGGATCGGTTGCCGGCAGGTGTTCCCTATCTGGCTGTCGATGCCTTGGATAGTCAGGAGCCTGCCGACTGTCCTCCGCTATCCACCGACAACTCCACCGCCTATATCATCTACACTTCCGGCACGACAGGCACTCCCAAGGGAGTCGTTATCCCCTACCAGAGCATGCAGGCGTTCCTGTCTGTCCTCGACCGTCCGGAACTGACGAATATCTCGCCCGACAGTCGTGTGCTGCTCTTTGCCAGCATCAACTTCGATGCCTCCATCATCGAGCTTTTCGGCACTCTCTATTATGGCGCCACTATGATAGTGGCCAGCGAGGAGGAACGTACCGATGCTAAGCTGCTCTATAAACTGATGATTACCCAGCGCGTCACCTATTGCCTGCTGTCACCGTCGCTGATGGCGGTCTTCCCCTCGTTCGACTTCCCCGATATGGAAGGTCTCTTCGTGGGTGGCGAGCCTATGGTGCCTTCTGTGAACCAGCGTGCCCTGGGCCATCAGTATCGCTTTGTCAACGTCTATGGCCCGACGGAGAACACCGTCTATAGCACCATGCGGCTGGTGACGCCCGACGTGTCGCTGCAGAATATCGGCCACACCTTCCCAGGTATTCAGGGCTATGTCTTCGACGAAGACTTGCAACCCGTGAAGGTGGGTGAGGTCGGAGAGCTGATGCTGGGTGGTGCCCAGCTTTCATCGGGCTATCTGAACCAATCCGAGCTGACGCAGGAAGCCTTTATCCCAAATCCTATTGCGGAGGATGCCGACCGCGTTCCCACACTTTACCATACGGGTGACTTGGTGCGCCTGATGCCTGACGGTTCCTACGACTATGTTGGCCGTAAGGACTCGCAGGTGAAGATACACAGCTACCGCATTGAGCTGGGCGAGATCAAGAGCCGCATAGAGCAATGCCCCGATGTCGTTGGGGCCTTCGTGCGTATCGAGGATGTGGGTAGCGACAAGCAGCTGGTGGCCTATGTGCAGACCATTGATGGCAAGGATCGTGAGCAGGTCATCCGACAGGAGTTGAACAAGTTCCTGCCTTACTATATGATTCCCCATTTCTATGTGTTTCTGAAGGAGTTCCCGCTGAACATCAATGGCAAGATAGACAAGGCACAGTTGGTCAACACCCGCTTGCAGGCCATGACTCATAACGATGGGCCTGTAGGTCCTGAGGAGGAAGTCATTAAGTCTGTGGTGTCACGCATCATGGGACTCGACGATGTCAACATCGATACCGACCTCATCGACGAGCTGGGGCTTACCTCCCTGCAGATCATGCAAGCCACGATGAGTCTCGACTTCACGGGCTTCTACGTCTCGGCCAAGGACTTTGTCACCAACAGGACCATCAGGGAAATCGCTGCCAACCACAAGTCGCAGCCCTGCTATTGGTACAACAAACCCGATAAGAGCCGTCCCACGATGATCATCGTCAGCGGCTATACCAGCTTCGTCTTCCTCTATCCGAAATGGGTCAAGACGATTGAGGACAAGTATTCCATCTTTGTCATTGAGTCCTATCACGACACGTCGGAGAAGAACATCCTGGATTACGAGACCTTTATTGAGCGATACTACGATATGGTCAAGGACATTGTCGATGAATACGGCTGCGACATCATTACCGGCTTCTGCTTAGGTGGTGAGATGGGACTCTATCTGGCTCATAAGATTGCCCAGCGCAAGCACTTGCTGCCTCACGTCGTCGTTCTCGACGGCGAGGTCGATCGTGACCCTGACTACCGCCAGAACACACCCATCTTCAACTTCCCGGACTTTACGCCAGAGATCAATGAGCAGCGCTATGAGCAGGATATGACGATTGTCGAGACGACTCCTGACTTCCACTATCAGGGTTGCGTCACTTCCATCCTCTCGGCTAACTATAATGCCGCCTACAGCGACCAGTTCCAAGACATGAAGATCACCAAGGAGCAGCGTGAGGCCGCCTATGGCTATTTCAAGCGTGCCGGCCGCTATTGGCAGAACCGCTATCCCGACTGTGAGTTGCTCTACATCGATACCGACCACGATCACTATCTCCTGGATGAGACAAGTATAAACTATCTGACTGATTACTTTACGAAGTTAAGAGTTAAGGATTAAGAATCAAGAATCGGTGCAGTTTAATTCTTCCGTGGATGCTCCCCCTTGTGACAACTATCCGAATATAGTGCACAGACGATACATATTTCATAAAAAAGCCGTACCTTTGCCCCCATGGAAACAAATAGTGAACTGCAACGATACACCATGCTGGCCAGTTTCTTCCTTCCTGAAGGCATTTTGGACTGGTTCGACGTAGTACGCATGGAAAAGACCGACAATGACAAGCCAGCCCATGAACTGGACGTACTTTACCCTAAGGTTCTGCACATCTACCTTGACGAGCGTGACAACCGTCAGGGCGAAGAGCTGGGCTTCGTAGCAAATGGCTTTACAGAGGAGAGCATCATCCACGACTACCCGGCCCGCAGCCGTAAGATGGTCTTACATGTACGCCGTCGCCGCTATAAGGATGCCGACGGTCACAACGTCATCCTCTGCAATTACCCGCTTGCCGCAGAGGGGACCCGACTGTCCGTAGAGTTCGGGGCTTTTTTTACCTATTTTCCGCAATGGGGTGTCCCCAATCGAGGGTTATGGTCTCAGACCGATAGCATCCGATAACTTCGTAACCTCTTCATCGTAGTCTGTGCGGAGCATGACAGTTTTCTCTATTTTTGAAGTAGAACTTTGTCAAAAGCTACCGCCTTTTTGTCAAAACCCGGCGGGTTTTGAGAAAAAGGAACCGCCTTTTGAAAATTCCTAGCCTGGGAATATTTATTTTCGTTTTTGTCTCATGACAAACGTTTCACCTATATATTGTAAATCGCACTTTTTAAGTAGCACTTCTCACACCTCCCTCACCCAAATTAGGT
>CADBHI010000031.1 GCA_902794405.1 uncultured Prevotellaceae bacterium | reverse complement strand
AAGCTTACGCGTACACACAAAAAGTCTGCGAGTATACGCAAAATGGTTGTTGAATTTTTTTGAGGGGCACCCAGGGGGCACACAAGGGGCACGGTTTTTAGGCAGTGTGCCCCCGTATAAACATCTGATAAACAGTTAATTAACCACATTTAGGGGCAAGGGGGCATAGTTTTTTTTGTTTTTTCCTGAAGACAACATGGACAACGTAACTACTCAGCACCTATTCTAAATATGGTCGCTTCGCTCAAAATTATAAGAAAAAGGCGTACGGCATCATGGCAGAAAGGCTCGCGACGGTCAAGCAGATCAACTACGATATTGGTGTCGAGAAACAGACGTGTCATCATTTATACTTTTCCTCTAAGTATCGGTTATGTGCTTCACGGGCGTTCAGGTCGTCGTCGGCCACAGGTTCACCTGCGCCAAGCAAACTGAGCACGATGTCGGGAACAGCCTCATTAGCAGCGGTTCGACGGGTGGGGCGTGCATGATGGCGTAGGCGTCGCACATAGTGCTGCACGTTCTCAAGCATCTCGACGCTCATTTGGTCGAGCTCCGCCACGATGGATGTTCTGAGTTCTACTGTTGTCATGACTGATGATGTTACAAAACGTTTTCAAGTGCAAAGTTACGAATAAGTGAGAAAATGCAAAAGGAAAACAGGTTTTTCTTTTCATTTTCGAACGAAAGTAACTTCTCGCATGCGAAAAGTTACAATCTTTCCATGAAAATCGGTCATGGAAGATGCTTTTTTTAGTCATTTTTGTTAATTCATAACCAATATGTCTGCTCTCCATAACGGATTGCACCTGCAAAATACGAAAAAAGGCTCAAAAAAGGAGCGGTTTTAGAGAAAAACGTATAAAAACTTGGCGTTTTATTTATAACTTTCAGAAATTATGCCTACCTTTGCACTATGAAAATTGTACAAATATAATATCATTATGTCAGCATTAACATTATCTATCGTCATCGTCTTTTGCATCGGCTATCTGAGCATAGCCTTGGAGAGTGTGACGAAAGTGAACAAGGCAGCTATTGCGCTGCTGATGTGCGTGTTCTGCTGGACTCTGTTCATGATGGGGTCTGGCTCGTATTATCCTGAGGTGGCACCCGACAGCCTGATTCACCATATTGGTGAGGTGATTGAGCACCATTTGGGCGACGCAGCAGGAACATTGTTCTTCCTGATGGGAGCGATGACGATTGTTGAGATTGTCGACTCCAACGGCGGTTTCAACTTTGTGCGCGATGCGCTGAAGACCCGTTCCAAGCGGAAACTGATGTGGCGCATGGCCTTCATGACGTTCTTCCTGTCGGCTATTCTCGACAACCTGACCACCTCTATCGTGATGATCATGGTATTGAGAAAATTGGTACAGGCGCGCGAGGACCGTCTGATCTATGCGGCTTTGGTAGTGATTTCCGCTAACTCCGGTGGTGCTTTCTCGCCCATCGGCGACGTGACCACCATCATGCTCTGGATCAAGGGTGTTATCACTACTCAGGGTGTGCTCACGGAGATATTCGTACCGTCGCTCATTTCCATGCTGGTGCCTGCTGCCATTCTGAGTGTTTCGCTGAAAGGCAAGTTTGACAAGGAACAGAACCTGCCTAAGGCTGACGTCAGCCAGTTTACCCAGACTCAGCGCAACATCATCTTCTGGCTGGGCGTGGGCGGTCTCTGCTTTGTGCCCATCTTCAAGACGTTAACCCATCTGCCGCCGTTCATGGGCATCCTGTTAGTGCTGGGCGTGCTGTGGACCGTGACAGAGATATTCCATTACAACACGGCCGAGGACGATACGATGGCCAAGCGCGTCAGCGACCTGCTGTCGAAGATCGACCTCTCTACCATCATGTTCTTCTTGGGCATCCTCATGGCCGTGGCCGTGCTGCAGGAGGTGGGCGTGCTCACCGCATTGGGTGAGGGACTGAACGATGTGTTTGCTGGTAACCACTACCTGATTAACGGCATCATCGGTGTGCTGTCCTCGATTGTCGACAATGTGCCTCTCGTGGCGGGCTGTATGGGAATGTACCCTGTGGCTCCTACTGGCGATATGGCTGTCGACGGCATCTTCTGGCAGCTGCTGGCCTACTGTGCCGGTGTGGGCGGCTCCATGTTGATCATCGGCTCTGCTGCCGGTGTGGTGGTTATGGGCTTGGAGAAGATTACCTTCGGCTGGTACATGAAGAAGATTACATGGATTGTCTTCGTGGGCTATCTGGCAGGTATTCTCTGCTACTGGCTTGAAAAGACGTTCTTGTTCTGATTACCAGAGTGTTATCCTATCATCATTAAAGATGAACTATCAGGCGATAATTGACCAATACTATCCAGAGGACGACGACCTGCGACGACTGCTCTTGAAGCATTCGCGGCAGGTCGCCGACCGTTGTCTGCTGATCTGTGACCATCATCCCGAACTGATGCTCGACCGCGAGTTCTTAGAGGAATCGGCCATGCTTCACGACATCGGCATCCGCTGGTGCCATGCCCCTTCCATTTTCTGTAACGGTACTGAACCCTATATCCGTCACGGACAGATAGGGGCCGAGCTGCTGCGCTCCCTTGGCTGGGAACGCTATGCCCGAGTGGCTGAGCGTCACACCGGAACGGGGCTTACTGCCAGTCAGATTGTCAGCCAGCATCTGCCCCTGCCTCCACAGGACTTTGTTCCTGAAGCCATTGAAGAACAGGTGGTGTGCTATGCCGACAAATTCTACTCAAAATCGCATCCCGACAGGGTGTTGACGGTGGTGGAGGCAGCCCAAAGCTTAGAGAAATTCGGCCACGAAGGCGTGGAAAGGTTCCTTGTATGGGCTAAAATGTTTGAATAAACCCTAAATTCTTCACGCATCGCACTTCACTCTTCACTTTTTTTCGTACCTTTGCATCCGTGAAACAAAGAACGGTCATCCTTCTGATGTTCGTAGCCTTCATTTTTATGTGGGCATGTACCCCTTCGTCGCTCCGTCAGGATAACATTAAGGATGTGTCGAAGGCGGTTAGAGGATTGCCTGAAGCCAATGCCGTTATTTCCGACACCATAGAAAGGATGGTCGAGAATGCCACCCTGCCTGATGCCCTTCAGCTGCCTGAAGAGGTAGCCTTGCCCGATGCTGTTGCCCAGGTACAGCAGGTGGTGGACTCTGTCCGCGAGAAGGTTGACTCGACGATAGTACGCCAGGCACTGGCCGTTGCCGACTCTGCTGCACGCCAGCTCAAGTCGGTTTCTGCCGACTCTATACCGGCAGTCGTGGAAGAGGCTGCTGCCAAGCTGAAGCGTGATACCACGACGATGGACTCCCTTGAGCTGGCCATCTATAATTATAATAAGGTGATTGACGACTCACTCGCCCTCGACAGCATGAACCGCATGCGCAAGAATGGCATCGACTCGCCGGTCAAGTATACAGCCAACGACTCGCTGACCTATGAGGCAGCATCTGGCCGTGCCTATCTCTACGGCAATTCCCACGTGGAATACCAGAACATGGACCTGAAGAGCGAAAAGATCTTCATGGTGCTTGATAGTAGCCTCGTCCATGCAACGGGCGCTCGTGATACGACCACCGGCGGACTGAAGGGCACTCCCGTGTTCAAGATGGGTAGCGACACTTACGAGAACGACACGATGGCCTTCAACTTCAAGACGAAGAAAGGCATCATTACCCAGGTTTACACCCAGCAGGAGGACGGCTACCTCACCAGTGAGTTGGCCAAGCGCGGCGGCAATGGTGAGTTGTACCTCCAGCACGGCCGCTATACAACGTGTAGCGACCCTCATCCCGACTTCTATATCGCCATGTCTCGAGCCAAGGTGCGTCCGGGCAAGGATGTGGTGTTCGGCCCTGCCTATTTAGTAGTCTGCGACGTGCCTCTGCCGTTGGGCGTGCCTTACGGTTTCTTCCCCTTCACCAAGAACTACAGTAGCGGACTTATCATGCCTACCTATGGCGACGAGTCCGACCGCGGTTTCTATCTTCGCGATGGCGGCTACTATTTTGCGCTCAGCGACAAGATGGACCTGAAGCTGTTGGGTGAGGTCTTTACCAAGGGCTCGTGGGGCATCTCTGCCAGCTCGAATTACGTCAAGCGCTATAAGTTCCGCGGCGCGTTCTACGTCAGCTACCAGAACTCTGTTACTGGTGAGGAGAACATGCCAGACTATCTGAAGACGACCGACATCAAGGTCAACTGGAACCACAACCAGGACAGCAAGGCCAATCCCTTCAGCACTTTCTCGGCACGAGTGAACTTCTCTACCACAAGCTATGAGCAGAACAACCTGACGTCGCGCTACAATCCGCAGCTGCTGACTCAGTCTACGCGTACCTCGTCCGTGTCATACAACACGCGTTTCTCGAGTCTCAACATGCAGATATCTACGTCGATGAACCTTTCTCAGAATATGCGTGACTCCAGCATCTCGCTGTCGTTCCCCAACCTGAATGTCAGCGTGTCGCAGTTCTACCCCCTGCGCCGTAAGAAGATGGCTGGCAAGGAGCGTTGGTACGAGAAAATCGGCATGAGCTATCGTGGTGACTTCCAGAACTCCATCAATACGAAGGAAGACAAGCTGCTACACTCTGACTTCCGTCGCGACTGGAGGAACAAGATTACCCATACCATTCCCATCAACGCCACGTTCCAGGCGTTAGACGTCATCAGCATCACTCCGGGCTTCAGCCTGACCGACGTCAACTCGTTTATCAAGACCCACAAGTCGTGGGATACCGAAAACCAGAAGGAAGTCGTCGATACCATTTCGGGCTTCTACAACATTTACAACTGGAACTTGAGCCTGCAGCTGTCGACCAAGCTCTATGGCTTCTATATTCCTTCGCGCAAACTTTTCGGCGACAAGATCCAGACCATTCGTCACGTCCTGACGCCTACGGTCTCCTTCTCGTATGCCCCCGACTTTAGTGCCGACCGTTATGGCTATTACGACACATACGTCAAGACCAATTCCAACGGCGAAGTCGAGATTGTGCAGTATTCACCCTATTCCGTAGGGTCTGTCAGCGCGCCAAGTCCCGGAAAGACGGGTAGCGTGTCGTTCGACCTGAAGAACAACCTGGAAATGAAGATCCGCGACTCTGAGGACTCCATCAAGAAGGTGAGCCTCATTGATGAGTTCTCGGCCCGCATGTCGTATAACATGGCGGCCACCCGCCAGCCCTGGAGCTCGCTCAGTACCAATATCCGCCTGAAGCTCACCAAGAGCTACACGTTCAGTATGAACGCCGTGTTTGCCAGCTATGTCTATGAGGCCGACTCCGTGGGTGCCACACCCCATGAGAGCGACCACACCACATATTGGGGACAGGGTAAGATTGGCCGCTTCCAAGGCATGTCGCAGGTGCTCAACTATAACCTCGACAACTCAAAGATTATCAATATCATCAAGTGGCTGAAGGGTGAACGCCCGAAGAAGAAGGACGATAAGGACAAGAAAAAGAAACAGAATCCTGACGAAATCGACGACCTCGACATGAATGCCAACGTAGACCGTGAGATGGAAGAGGCCAAGCGTGGGGGTGACAACAAAACCACTATGGCCGATACCGACGAGGACGGCTACATGAAGTTCAGTCTGCCCTGGTCGCTCAATTTCAGCTATGGTATCACCATGCGCGAGGACAAGGACGTGAAGAAGTTCAACTACGAAACCATGCGCTATCCCTATGGCTTCACCCAGACGCTGAGCGTCGGTGGCTACATCAGGCTGTCAGAAGGCTGGAACATCAACTTCTCCAGCGGTTACGACTTCGAGAACCATGCGATATCGATGACTACAGCCTCGCTGTCGCGCGACTTGCATTGCTTCAGCATGTCGTGTCAGGTGACGCTGGCTCCCTATACCAGCTACAACTTCTCGTTCCGCTGCAACGCCTCGACGCTAACCGACGCCCTGAAGTACGACAAGCGCTCGGGCTATACCAACAGCGTACAATGGTATTAACTACATTCCTTCGACACATCACCAAAGACAAGCTATACAATATGAAACGAACCATCCTAACCTTGTTTTCCGTCATTGCCTTCACGGCCGGCGCCGTTGCCGATGACGTAGAGGGCCAGTACCAGCTCAAGTCTGGCAACCTTTCCATGACCGTTGACGCCTCCAAGGGCGGAAAAATCCTTTCGTTGAAGTACAACGATTCTGAAGTCATCTCTCAGCTCCGATGGCCCGAGTCCTTCGGTAGCACCTTCTGGACCAGTCCGCAGAAAGAGTGGAACTGGCCTCCCGTGCCCGAGTTCGACAAGCGGCCGTATACCGTTGAGCAGACCACCGACTCCACTCTCATCATCAAGAGCCAACAGTCGGAGCGCCTGAAGTACAGCATTGGAAAGAACATTCGTGCCTGCCAGGCCGACGGTTCCTTCACCATCACCTATACCATCTATAATGAGTCGGGTGAGACGCGTAAGGTGGCACCGTGGGAAATCACCCGTGTGCCCAATGCCGACGGACTGATATTCTTTGATGCACCCCTCAATGGCATTACGCCTGCCGGACTGCTGAACTTTACCGAAGCCCAGAAGGCCGTGTGGTATCAGACCGACGAGGCCAGCGATAACCGTAAAGTCAACGCCGACGGCAAGGGCTGGCTTGCTTACTACAACAATGGACTGCTGTTGGTCAAGGCCTTCCAGGACCTGAAACCCGAGGAACCCGCACCCGGCGAGGCCGAGATTCAGGTGTATATGAACCGCGGTAAGTCGTTTATCGAGCTCGAAAGCCAGGGTGCCTATACCACGCTGAAACCCGGAGCCAAGCTCGAATGGACGGTCAAGTGGTATCTGCTGCCCGTCAATGCCCAGCAGGACATACAAAAAGAGTGTAGAAACCTCATTACCACTTTGCTCGGCAAGTAAGTTCCTACACGCTTAATTCAATCTAAAAGGGGGGCCTTTCGGCTCCCCTTATTTCATTCCTTATTTCAAGAGTTCCTCAATCTGCTGAGCTATGTTCTCCATCTTCTCAGTAGGCTCGAAACGGGCCACTACCTGTCCCTTCTTGTTGATCAGGAACTTGGTGAAATTCCACTTAATGTCAGCCTTCTCCTTGTAGTTAGAGTCGGCCTTCGACAGCATGTCGTCCAGAATATGGGCAATGGGGTGCTCCATGTCCCAGCCGGCAAAACCCTTCTGCTCCTGCAGGAACTTGAACAGCGGGTCGGCATCGTCGCCGTTCACCTTCACCTTCTTGAAGCGTGGGAAATCGGTGCCGAAGTTCAGCTTACAGAACTCGTGAATGCTCTCGTCGGTACCGGGAGCCTGCTGGCCGAACTGGTTGCAGGGGAAATCGAGAATCTCGAAACCTTCAGCATGATACTTCTTGTAGAGCGCCTCTAATTCGTCGTACTGAGGGGTGAAACCACACTTGGTAGCCGTGTTCACTATCAGCAGCACTTCGTTGGCATACTCTTTCAGCGACACGTCCTTACCTTTCCTGTCCTTGACAGTAAAATCATAAACTGTTTTCATTGTTTGTTTTTGTTATTGATGGGTCATATAATCGTATTTTGCTACAAATTTATGAATTTTCGGCGGGACGGCCAAACGTTTTACGGAAATTTCACAAAAAAAGAAGCGCGCCAAGGCATATGCAACTACCTTGACGCGCTTTTTCCTTTAATTCGTCTGCTAATTCTGAAATATCTTATTTCTTCGCAGCCTTACCGTAGCGGCTCATGAACTTGTCAACGCGACCAGCCGTGTCAACCAGCTTGCTCTTACCAGTATAGAACGGGTGAGAGGTGCTTGAGATTTCTACTTTTACCACTGGGTAAGTTTCGCCTTCGAATTCTACTGTGTCGTTGGTCTTTGCCGTAGACTTCGTAAGGAACATATCGCCGTTGGACATGTCACGGAACACGACGGGGCGATAGTTTTCTGGATGAATTCCTTTTTTCATTTTTAATGTTTCTTATTTGTTTGTACTGAAATTGCGTGCAAAGGTACTGCTTTTTTTTCATTCCCGCAAACTTTTTCCCGCTTTTTATCCATTGTTTCGAAAAATATCACTATCTTTGTGGCCTAATAAGTGTTACTATGCAGCTCACGAAACGATTCCTACCGACCCTTTTCGTGCTTTCGGCCATAATTGCGGTGGCCAAGCCTGCCAACGAGCGTACCTACGCCGTGGGATTCTATAACCTCGAAAACCTGTTCGACACCTGCCACGATGCCGGTAAGAACGACTACGAGTTCCTGCCCGACGGCACCTTCAAGTGGACCAGCCTGAAGTATAGCCACAAGCTGCGCAACATGGCCCGTGTACTCTCCGAGATGGGTACCGATAATCTGCCCTCCGAGGGCTGTGCCGCCATTGGAGTGGCCGAGGTCGAGAATGCCAAGTGCCTCGAAGACCTCTGTCAGCAGCCCCCATTGAAGGCCCGCAACTTCCAGTTCGTCCACATCGAGGGGCCCGACCAGCGCGGCATCGACTGCGCCCTGCTTTACAACCCCCGACTCTTCAAGGTGCGCAACGTCACCCTTATACCTTATATATATACGCACGCGGAAGATGCCAACCGAGCCACCCGAGGATACCTTACCGTCAGCGGCACCATGGGCGGCAACCATGTCACCATCGTCGTCTGCCACCTGCCCTCGCGCGGAGCACCTGCCTACTGTCGTGAGGACGGCGGACAGCAGCTGCGCGTGCTCAAGGATTCGCTCATGGCCGACGACCCTGACGTGAAACTCCTCATCATGGGCGATATGAACGACGATCCCCACGACCTCTCCATGTCAGAGTTCCTCGGTGCCAAGCGCAGTCAGAAGGATGTCGAGACCCCTTCCGGACTCTGGAACCCCTGGTGGGATATTCTCGCTTCGTGCACAGGAACCCTCCAGTATCAGGGCGCATGGAACCTCTTCGACCAGATCATCGTCTCCCGCTCGCTGCTCAATCCAGATGGCCAGCCCGCCACGTCAAGCCTGAAACTCTGCGACTACCACATATTCCGCCGCGACTACCTGTTCCAGCACGAAGGCAAGTACAAGGGAAACACCCTGCGCACGCATGCCGGAGGCCAATGGCTCGATGGCTATAGCGACCATCTGCCTACTGTCGTCTACCTGAAACAGTCATTGAAATGAACGTCGAGACCCATCCCTTCGAACCCTTCCTGCCCCAGAATGCCCGACTACTGATGCTTGGCACGTTTCCACCATCCGAGAAACGCTGGGCCATGAAGTTCTATTACCCCAACTTCACCAATGATATGTGGCGCATCTTCGGCCTCTGCTACTTCGGCGACAAGACCCATTTCGTGCTTCAAGACCGTAAGACCTACAATCTCGACGCCATTATTCCCTTCCTACAGCGTGAGGGCATTGCCATGTACGACACCTGCACCCGCATTATCCGTACCAAGGGCACCGCCTCCGACAAGGACCTCCAGGTGGTCGAGGAAACCGACCTCAGCGCCATGCTCCTCCGGCTCCCACATTGTCGCGCCGTTCTCACCGCCGGTCAGTTGGCCACAACCATCGCCTGCCGCCAGTTCAACATTCCTGAACCCAAAGTTGGCGAGTACGTGGAGTTCCACCTTCCACCATCCACTATCCACCATCCACCCTCCACTATCCACCCTCCACTATCCACCCTCCGCCTTTACCGCATGCCCTCCTCTTCGCGTGCCTATCCCATGTCCATCGAGCGTAAGGCTGCCTACTACCAAACCGTGTTTGAGTATAGTCGGAGTTAATTCCAAGTTTGATGCCCAGACTTCCTCTTTTTTATAAAAACGTGGCAAAATGTTTGGCTGTTTCAGCAGAAATGACTAAATTTGCGGAGTAATAATTAAAAACCTATGACTATCATCGGAATTGCAGGCGGTTCAGGTTCGGGCAAGACCACCGTCGTGAAGCGTATTGCCAAGGCATTGCCACCCCATTGTGTGGCTGTGGTGCCCATCGACTCGTATTATAACGATACCACGGGGCTGACTCCGGAAGAGCGTAAAGCCATTAACTTCGACCATCCCGACGCTTTTGACTGGAAATTGCTGACGGAGCAGATCAACATGCTGCGCCACGGTCAGGCCATTGAGCAGCCCACCTATTCTTATGTAGAGAGCAACCGCCAGAAAGAGACGGTTCATGTAGAGCCCAAACCCGTGATTATCATCGAGGGTATCATGGCTTTGCACCACAAGAAGCTGCGCGACATGATGGACTTGAAGATATTTGTAGATACCGACAGCGACGTTCGACTGATTCGCAACATTCGCCGTGACGTGGTGGAACGCGGACGTACCGTTGAAATGGTGCTCGACCATTACGAGTCGGCTGTCAAGCCCATGCATGAGCAGTTTATTGAGCCTACCAAGAAGTTTGCCGATCTCATCATCCCCTGGGGTGGGGACAACAAGACCGGCATCCATATTCTGAAGACATATATTCAGGGTATTGTGACGGGGGTTTAGCCGACTTCCTCGACAGCCTCCTCCTTAATTTCCTCGAACGTGTCGAGCTGTTGGGGAGCTTCCTGTGCCTTTATCCACGATTTCTTGTCGCGGTAGAATTTCAGGGCGTTGATGAGTTCTACAACGCCGTAGACCAGCGTACACCATCCTAAGATGAGCATGGCCGTGTTGAGCGGGGCCATAGGCTTGAGCATGACATAGAGTCCGGTGAGCAGAATGAGCGTAGGCATAATCCAGTACCACAGGCTGACACGGCCATAGCGACGGCCACCGATGAGGCTCATGTACTGGTTGATGGCTCCGAGGATGAGGATGGCACCGATGATATACATCAGGGCCGAGACGAAGGCCTTGGGCGACAGGCTCAGGATGAGACCTAAAATGGCGCTGCCGATGCCGACGATGGGAAAGGTAGGCTTTTCGCCTGCCACGAGGTTGCCCTCAGCATCGTAGATCTTGTAATCGCTAACGTTGCGCTTGGCCCAGAAGTAGGTGACGCACGAGATAAGTCCTGATATGAGGAACAGCACGCCGATGGCAACGGTAATGCCCATTACGGTATTGTCGGGAAACTTGATGAGCAGGGCGCCGATGATGATGGCACAAATGGCGCGGAAAACGGAACTTTGTAGTATTCTCATAATGTTTTTATTGCAATTCGTGTGCAAAGATAGTAATTTTTTCGTAACTTTGTCCCCGATGAAGACAATTTTATTTTTAGTGCGTCACGGAGAAACCGTCGACAATGCCCGACAAATCATGCAGGGACAGACCCAGGGACAGCTCAACGATGAGGGTTTCAGACAGGCCGGATTGTTGCGCGACGAGCTGGCTCAGGAACACTTCGACGCGATGGTGGCCAGCGACTTATGGCGGTCGGTGGAAACAGCCCTCATACTGGCTGAACCCCACGGCCTGAAGGTGGAATCGACTCCGCTGCTCAGGGAGCGCGACTGGGGAGGGTTTACCGGACGCTTTATTCCCGACCTGAAGGGACTGCCGTTTCCCGACGATGTGGAAACGCTCGATGCCTTGCTGGCACGTGCTAAACGATTCTTAGACTTTATCAGGACGAAGTATCAGGGAAAAACAGTACTTGCCGTAGGACACGGTATCATCAACAAGGCGATACAGGCTGTGTACTACGGCAAGCAGATGCGTGAGGTTGATAAGATGACGAACTGCGAGGTTCGTCGGCTGGAGCTTTAGCGACGGCCTCCGCCGAAGTGACCGTGTCCGCCAGAGCTATGACCGCCACCCGAAGAACGGCTGCCGCCTCTGGTCGACATAGAGTGGGAGGAACCTCCCATGTGGCTTGACGACGACCTGCTGCTAAAAGAGCGTGTGGATGAACTGCTACTGCTGCGACTTGCCGAGGGGTTGCTGCCAAAGGAGCGCGAGGGCGTCATGTTGCTGCCGCCAAACTGCACGCTACCACGATTGCTACTGCCGCTGCGGTTAACGTCGCTGCTGCCGCGGTTGATGTTACGGTCGCCGCCCATACTACGGTTGCCGCCGATGTTGCCGCTACGGTTGCCGCCGATGTTGCCGCTACGGTTGCCGCCGACGTTGCCGCTACGGTTGCCGCCGATGCTACCGCTACGATTCTCACGGTTGAAGGTACCGCGGTTGCCGTTGAATGTACGGTTGCCGCTGTTCGAGCGTACGCCTCCATGACCAGTCACACGGGTGGAGCTGTGGCTGCGTCCGCTGCGGAAGTCACCACGGTCAAAGCTGTTGCGCATGCCAAAGTGCTGGCGACCGTGAGCAAGTTCAGGACGGTAGTGAGAAGAGCGGCTGTGGTAGTAGCTGTGGCCACCAACGTGCCAGGCATGACCGCCGCGATAAGTAGCATAGAAGTGCGGGCGTCCGAAGTAGAAGTAGTCACGATGGGGATAGCGGGCATAGATGCCGAAGTGCCAGAAACCAGCGTCCCAATACAGCGGACGATAGAAATAGGTGGCGGCACGGAAAGCCTCCCATTGCCAAGAGTAGAGGATGTACTGAAGGTCGAGGTTACGGCGCTCCCAGTAGATACCGAAGACGTCGGTCTGACTTGTCACACCCATCAGGTAGTCGAGGTTGATTTCGTAGGCAGCCTCGTACTGTGCATCGGTAAGATTCAGCTCGTAGGCCATCTTATCGGTCAGGAACAAGGCCTCGTTGCGGGCCTGCTCATAGCTCATTGCACTTGCTGACAGGCTGAGCGTCAGCATCGTTACCAGTGCGAATATCATCTTCTTCATAGTCGTAAAATTTTATCAGTTTGACATGTTTGTTTCATTTTCACGGTGCAAAGAAACAACAAAAAACAGACCTTCGCAAAGGTTTTTCCCTAAACTCAGAGGGGAAAATCCCTATACTTGAAGATTTCCCACCTTTCTACTTTATTTTTCAGCACGCAGTTCGGTAGGACGCCGTCCTGTCTGTGCCTTGAACTTATACGAGAAATAGTCGGGCGACTCAAAGTTCAGCCGGTAGGCTATCTCCTTGATGGTCAGGTCGGTAGTGGTCAGCAGCTCCTTGGCACGCTGTAGGCGCAGGTCTTGCTGGTAGATGGCTGGCGACATGCCAGTGTGCTCCTTGAACAGCTTGCGGAAGTTGGAATAGCTCACTCCCAGGTCCTGTGCCACCTGCTGAATGGTAAGGTCGCTCTCCAGTGCCTCGCGAATGCGGAGCCTTGCGCGGCTGATCATGTCGACATGGGCCTGGTTGCGCCCGAGTTGGATGTTACGCTCCAAAGAGTACATTAGCCCGATAAGGTGGTTCACGATGCCTGCCATCATCTGCTGCGAGTAGGCGGCCTCGGCGAGGGCAGTATCATAGGCTTCCTTGTAGAGCCTCACAATCTCATCGCTGAACCCAACATGGTAGATAGGCTTCTGGGGTGACAGGAAACCGGCTCGTACACGGTCGTCGATGTTGCGTCCCCGGAATCCAATCCAGTAGCTCTTCCAGCCAGTTCGCGGGTGGGGGTGATAGGAGTGCCACTCACCTGGGAACAGCAGGAAAAGGTCGCCCTCACGGATGATGGCCTCACGGACATTGGTGCTGTGGAAGATGCCCTCTCCCTCAGTAAGGTACAACAGTTGGTATTCGTTGAGTTCACGTCCCCGTTCCAGTTCGAAGTAGTAGCCGTCGGCATGACCGCGGGTGGGGTAGGAGTCGCCTGGGGCAATCTCCTCGTAGCCTATGGTACTCACGGTCAGTCCCCAAAGGGCATCGCGTTCGTTGGCTAACAGGTATTTACTGGTTTGAATGGCCATAATGATTGCTGATTATTGTGGGGTGTTGCACGGAATCCATAGCCAGAAGGTAGAACCATGGCCTTGGCCTTCGCTGGTAACGCCAATGGCTCCGCCACAGCGTTCGGCAATGGACTTACAGATACTGAGGCCGAGACCGGTACCCTGGACATACTCGTTGAGTTTGACAAAACGCTCGAAAACGGAGCCCTGCTTCTCCTTGGGAATGCCTGCGCCCGTATCTTCGCAATAGATGTACATACCATCTTTTCCCTCTCTCTCCTCTTTCCTGTAGCCCACGCGGATATGTCCCTGGTGGGTATACTTGACGGCGTTGGTGACAAAGTTGGTGATGACTTGTTGTATGCGACCCTTGTCGAGATGCGTGGGGAAGGAGGTGTAGGGGTTGTCCTTGATGAACTTAACGCCCGGCTCTTGCACGCGTTGCTCCAGCGTTTGGCAGATATCGTCGAAGGCTTGGGCAAAGTCAACGTCGGTGGCCTCTATGGAAATAGGTCCAGATTCGATGTTGGATGCTTCGAGAATGTCGTTGATAAGCCTGAGGAGCATGTCGCAGTTGTTGCTGATGATGCGAATGAGTTCTTTCCTCTCGGTATCGTTGTCAATCATGGGCAGAACGTCGGAGAAACCTACGATGGCATTCAGCGGTGTGCGTATTTCGTGGGTCATGTTGGCCAGGAAGGCAGCCTTAAGCCGTCCGGAGTCTTCGGCACGAGCAGTCTCGATGCGTAGCTTTTCCTGTGCCTCCATGAGGTCGGTGATGTTGCGTGAGAGTCCGAAATACCCGGTAAGCTGTCCGTCCTTGTCAAATGTGGGGAAGCCGACGATGGAATACCATGTGGGTCCGTCGTCAAACAGGGTGTGGTCGAAGGGCAGGAGAGTACTATAGGCTCCCCTGCTTTCTACGGCCTTTCTCACTTCGGCCAATGCCCGTTCGCGTGCGTGGGGACTGACCGTCAGCAGGTATTCCTCGATAGTTTCATGATACTCGGGCCGTTCCGGGGAGCGTGTCATCTTGATGGAATTCTCCGCTATCTGGTAGTTCCAGATATACATCTGGCTTTCCTCCAACAAGTAGCCGAGCTGAAGTTCATAGTGCTTGATGGCATCGTTGGTGGCATGGAGCCGACGGTCGTGTTCGCGCTGTTCGAGATGCATTTTGCGGTCGGCAGTAACATCGCGGTTGGTCACAATGTAGTAGACGAGTTCTCCGTCGTCGTTTATCACGGGATTAATACAGAACTCGATGTATTTATTGAGACCAAGTTGAGGCTCGTACAAGTGCTGGCAAACGTACATGACTTCTCGTGAGCCAGGCAGATAGATGCCCTTGAGATAAACAAAACTGAAGAGCGACGTTTCTCGGAAGTACTGCTCATTCGTCTCATTGATCTCACATAGCTCGCGCATCTGATTGTTCATATCGAGCAACGTTCCTTTGGCATCATAGAACGACATGGCAACCAGATTGGTGTCGAACATCTTCTTGTACTTGCTGGCCAATGTCTTGATGTGAACTCCCTCGGTCTTCTCGACGGTAATGTCCTTGGTTGTATAGACAATGAAGAGCGGCTTGCCGTCTTCCTTCTCAATGATGGCATTGCCATAGAAATATCTCCACAGGGGTTGTTCGGGGGTACCCAGGTTGAAGCTGATGCTCATGTCGAAATGATCGATGACGCCGGTGATAAGCTGCGTGTTGAGCGTATGGAGCTGCTTGGCCTCTTCTGGCGTTATGTGCTTCAGGAAGTCCTCAGGCTTCATGTCGCCATAGGGTAGCATGTTCCCATACTTGTTACAAAGCATGTTCTTCCGGAAATCCCACACCACCACGAAGAAGTCGCCCATATTGAGCACTTGATCCATCATCTGACCGAGGTCGGAGTGCTGTCTGACAGTCATGCTGACGCGTCTTCTGACAAGATGGATGAGCAGAAGTACAATGAGGGCGGTCAAGAGGAGTCCGCCGATAATCAACAGGGCAATAGGCGAGGTGTCGTCGTGCTCGCGCTCGGGATGGAACCAGTGGTCGTAGACCTTTTGCAACTCACCGGCCTGTTCCAGTCGGGTGTACTGGTCGTCGATGATGTTAATCAGCTCCTTGTTGTAGCCGATGATTCGCAGTTCGCCGGCAGGGATATCAATCTCGTCGAGTGCTATGCTGTCGAGACCGAGTTCCTGAATCTTATGGTTGAGTGGTACCTCTCCCCATATATAGTATTTGTACTTGCCTTGTCTGATGCCTGTCAGACCATCCTTCGGCGAATGGTACTCTGTGACAAACGGCAAGTCGCCCATAGCGGAAATGCTCATGGCAGCATAGTCGTCTTCCTTGAGCAGTAGGGTGTCGGTTGGCTGAAGGTTGCTGAGTTTGTGCAACGGTGGCGTGTCGGCACGTCTTGCAAGCTTCAGGTTATAGTAGTTGATGTATTTGTGGGTAGAAATGTATGGATGATCCTTGAAAAAGAAGTACAACGCGTGGATGAGGTCGGCCTCGCGATTATTGAACATATTGGTAGCTACGTGCCATTCCTGCATGACAAACTTGTGAGGGATGTCAAGCCGGTCGAGAATGAGGTTGAGCACGTCGACGTTGTATCCTGCAGGCTGTCCTTCAACATTGATAAACTCAAACGGGCGGAAGTCCCAGTCGCCTACAATAACCAGCGGGTGTTGATCGGTATAGCCGAATTCGTTGGCCGCTGGGAGTAGGGCAGGCATGGATAGGAGGCAAAAGAGAAGGGCGAGGAGCCTTCTTTTGCTATTATATATACAAGGTATGATAGCGTATTTCATTTCCTATTTCGAATTAGCGGTTTTCATTCTCTTTTCATCTGCTTATCCTTTTGCACTTACAGGGGATGATAATCCATACAATTGTGCCCTTGCCGAGTTCGGACTTCAGTCGTATCTTGCCTCCCATGAGAGTGACGACTTCCTTACAAATGGCGAGCCCGAGGCCGCTGCCACTACTGTCGGTGGTGACGAAACGATCGAATATGTTTTCGATTTTGTCCTCAGGAATACCGCAGCCAGTATCCTGAATAGTGATGGTGAGGTCTTCACCGTTGTAGTCATAGCTTGCCCGCACAGAGCCCGATGTAGTGTGCTGTACGGCATTGGTCACAACATGTTCGATAACGATGCCTAAATTGGTCAGGTCGACTTCGAGTTCCAGATACTTATAGGGACTGTCTACAATATAGTCGACGTCAGGCTGCTCGTAGTGTATCCATACCGAGTGGCAGCGTCCTTCGAAGACAGAGGCAAAGTCTATGGGTTCTGTCTTGAACTCAATCATGCCCGCGTCGAGGCGCGAGAGGAACAGGATGTTGTTCACCAGATTGAGCAGGTTACGCGAGTTCTTCTTGATTTCCTCGATGAAGAATGCCTCATCCTCGGGCTGATGGTCCATCATGAAGAGTTCGGCAAAGCCGAGTACGGAGGCAAGCGGAGTACGGATTTCGTAGCTCATGTTGCGCAGGAAGGCGTTTTTCACCGTTTCTACCTCCTGAGCCTTTACGGTTTCCCGGGCCAGCTGCTCTTCGGTGGCCTTGATGTCGCTGATGTCGCGGCACATGCCGAAGTAGTGTGTGACCTGTCCGTTGGCATCTAACGACGGTACAAACGAGAAGTACAGGCAAAGCGGCTTGCCTCCCTTGATACGAAGTGTAGACTTGACAGCTGCCTTCACAGGCTGTTGCGTCAGGTTGTCCATGTTGTTCAGAATGTGCAGAGCGGTCTTCTTCGACTCCTCGTCCACGAGCGATAGCAGGTGGGTTTGTGTCAGCTGGTGCTGTACGTGCTCAATCTCGCTATAGATGAGCAGGGTGTGGGTATTAGGAGAATAGTCGACAATGCGCACGCCGCCGTTGTGCATGACATAGTCGATATTGCGAATGTAGTCCTGCAGTTCGTCGGTGGCTTCCTGTAGCTGCTCGATGTTCTTCCGCAGTCGTGAATAGGTCTTGGCAATTTCTGTGACGTCGCGTCCTGTTCCGTAAATTCCCAACAACTTTCCATCATCGTCGCGAACAGGTACCAACTGTAACTCATAGTAAAGCTCGTCGCGTTTGAGGAACCGGTTAAGGGGACGCTTATCGTCAGGCGACTTGTACAACTGCGTCAGGTAGGTGTAGTCCAAGTCGTCGAGCGAAAGGTCCTTGTCTCCCAGCACACTTTGAATCGAAATGTGGGCATTGACGACGCTTTGCACGCCTCCGGGGATGACCTTGGAAGACTTTTCGTTCATGTTGTCGATAAAGCCGTGTTCGTCGTACGAGACAGTATCAACCAACGCTGAGTTGAAGATGTGCTGGTAACGCAGCATGGTGTCCTTTTGCTGCTGTTGGCGCAATCTGTCTGCCGTAATGTCGGTGGTGGCTCCGATAATCACCATGGGTTTTCCGTTCTTGTTATGTTTCATCACAGAGAGGTTGACAGAGAAGGTGTGAACCTCTTTTCTGCTTCCCAAGGTGGTATGAATCTCAAGGGTCTCACGATTCTTTCTCATTTGGGTGGACATCTCGTCAAGAACGCTGCAGAGCCGTTCGTAGTCTTCTGGAAGCAAATAGTACTGGAAGAAATGCGGTGACAGCGGAATGGTGGTCATCTTGCCGTCAGGGTCGATGCTGGTGATCACACGTTTGGCAATGTCGAATAGCCAGATGTGAACCTTACTCGTATTGAGGATAAGCGACAGTCGGTTGTTGGATTGCCTCACGCTCTTCGTCATCTTCTGCTCATAGATACGGTAGGAATAATAGTAGGCGAGGAAGAGGATGATGATCAGAAACAGGGCAAGGACAACATACCAAATCCACGAGGGAATGCCCGTGTCCTTGCGCTCTGGGTAGAACCACTTGTTCTGAATGGGCTGAAGACGGCCTGTGGAGTTCAGCCACATGAAGACGCTGTCAATCTGAGACAGCAGACAGGAATCGTTCGACATGAACTTATACTCTCCGTGCTGAATGTTGACGGGCGTCAGTTCCAGGTCATCGTAATTGAACTTGTTGAGAAGGTATTTCAGAGACAGCGTGTTCCAAACAATCTGGTATCCCTCCTTGTTGTGCACATATTGGACTGCCTCTTGCATGTCGTTGTAGGGAATGGCATTGTCTCCCCACCCTTGTTGTATCATCAGGTGGTGGCTGAAACTGCCGTCATGGACGATGACGCGATTTGAAGCCAGGTCGTCGACGGTCTTGATGATCTGTGGCTCGTCTTTCTTGTGAACGATGCTATGGGTGAAGATCTGTATGACGCTCTTTCCGTACTTGGCATATTCGTTATGGAAGTGGGCGTCCATGCCGCACATCAGGTTGGCGCGTCCGGCTTTCAGGTCGTTCAAGGCGTCCTGGGTAGGCTTCAGTTTCACCTTATAGGGAATGTTCAACTCCTTGAAGATGAGTTCCAATAAGTCGATGTTATAGCCTACGGGCTCACCCGTGTCATTCATGAAAGCGTATGGCCACAAGTCCCATGCATCCTCATATATCAAGGGATGGTCTTCGGTATAGGTCTGCATTTGGTCGTTCGGCTGTGCTTGACAAACCGTACAAACGCAAGAGCAGATAATGGCGAAAAATAATCTATAAAATAAGGTGTTCATGTATTCGTTAGGCAATATCTGCCTACAAAAGTATAAAAAAACATTTGATTAGCAAAATAAAGTTGAAAAAAAATGATAAAACACTTGCGCGTTTCAAAGAAAAGCGTTACTTTTGGGGCAGAAAACTTAAAACCTGAAAAAATGATAGACGTAAAAGAAACATTAAAGAAGAGTGAAGAGAGAATGGAAATGGCAGCTATGTTCCTTGAGGAAGAGCTGAATCGCATTCGTGCCGGACGTGCCAATGTGGCCATTCTCGATGGTGTTCGTGTAGAATCATACGGCAGTAAGGTGCCCCTGAACCAGGTCGCTACCATTTCAACGCCCGATGCCCGTACCATTGCCATCAAGCCGTGGGACCGCAAGGAAATCCGCAACATAGAGAAGGCTATTATGGATAGCGATGTGGGTATCACGCCTGAGAACAATGGTGAGGTGATCCGTCTCGGTATACCTCAGCCTACTGAGGAGCGTCGTCGTGACCTTGTGAAGCAATGCGGCAAGATTGCCGAGAAAGCCAAGGTCGAGGTTCGCAATGTCAGGGCTGACATCAAGGATAAGTTGAAGAAAGCCATTAAGGATGGACTTAGCGAGGACAACGAGAAGGATGCAGAACAGGAACTCCAGAAAATCCACGACAAGTACATTAAGAAGCTTGACGAGCTCATCGAGGCCAAGAATAAGGAAATCATGACGGTGTAAAGAATTCATAATTCATAATTCACAATTATCAATTCACAATTTCAATTCACAATTGAAAGGACTTGTCGTTAAGAATACGGGTAGCTGGTACACCGTCCTCACGGATGATGGCCAGCTACTTGATTGTAAGGTAAAGGGTAAATTTCGTATAAAAGGTATCCGCAGCACGAACCCGGTGGCTGTTGGCGACCGCGTCACAATCAGGACTCCCCTCCCTTCGGGAGGCACTGAGGGTGGGCTTATTACCGATATCGAGGACCGTCGCAACTATATTATCCGTAAGAGCATCAACCTGTCGAAGCAGAGCCATATCCTGGCGGCTAACGTTGACCAGGCTTTTCTGATAGTCACCGTCACCCGTCCGGAAACATCCACCACGTTCATTGACCGCTTCTTGGCTTCAGCTGAGGCCTATCGTGTGCCTGTGGTCTTGATTTTCAATAAGACAGATTTGCTCGACGACGACCTGCTCCGTTACCAGCAGATGATGGTCCGTCTCTATGAGACCATCGGCTACGAATGCCGTCAGGTTTCTGCCGAAAAGGGCATAGGTATCGAGGAATTGCGCCCGCTCCTTGAAGGTAAGATTACCTTACTCAGCGGCAATAGCGGGGTGGGGAAGTCCACCATCATCAACTGTCTGGTGCCTGGGGCCAATCTCCGCACAGCCGAAATCAGCGATGCCCATCTCTCTGGTCAGCATACCACGACGTTTAGTGAGATGATAAGGCTCCCCCAGGGTGGCACAGAAGCCTCCCCCAGTGGGGGGAGGTTCTTGCCTTGCAAGCGACCTTCGGTCGAGCGGGAGGGGGCTTCCTCCTATATCATCGACACGCCAGGCATCAAGGGCTTCGGCACATTTGATATGGAGCGTGAGGAGCTGACCAGCTATTTCAAGGAAATCTTCGAGTACTCCAAGCAATGCCGTTTCTCTGACTGTACCCACACCCATGAGCCTGGCTGTGCGGTACTGAAGGCTGTTGAAGACCATTACATTGCCCAAAGCCGTTACCAGTCGTATCTCTCGATGCTCGACGACAAGGATGAAAACAAATACCGAGAAGCATATTAGCAAATGATGAAACATATTACAACCATGATGCTGATGACTGTTGCATTACAGGCATCGGCACAAGTAAAGACCACAGTAACAGAATTCCTGCAGGCAGGACCGTTCCCTGTAAGTACACCAGTAGCAGCCGATACCGTCGATGTGAACGGCAAACGGTTCGACGACGCAGCTATGATGGCGGCCATACAACTGTCGGCAACGCCAACGACGACCTTCAAAGGTGGACTCCTGCCGTCGATGGCTGATTCGAAGTCGGTTGGTGTGCTCAGCTTTTTCGTCAACAACACAAGCTACGTGAAAGGCAAGGTCAACGTCAGCGGCCCCAAGCACTACAAGCTCTATATCGATGGTAAAGAGGCTGGTTCGGAACTTGGTCTGGCTCCTGAGCACCATACCTTTGCCGTCCGTTATCTTGCTGAGCCAAAGGATACCGACAGCATCCGCATTACTTTTGACACTCAGCTGCCAGTACAGCCTGTTACCGACCGTCGCCATCCGTACATGGTACACGATTTGCTCGACGGCAAGAGGGTGCGCAATGTTGCATTGTCGGCAGATGGTCGTTTTGTGACAGTAGGCTGCCAAGTGACAGAACCTACAGGCAAGAGCCGTTGGGAGTACGAGCTACGAGAGGTCAGTTCGGGCCGGCTCGTTCAGTCGTTGTCCAAGAATGTCACGTGGATGCCTCGTTCCTGTGCCTGGATCGAAGAGCAGCAAGAGTCGCAGCTCGACGGTTCCCGTCGTGTGTTGTATAAGGTGAATCCGTTGAATGGTGAGCGTCAGTTGTGGGCTGCCGGGTTGCCTGAGGGCAGCTTTGATGTCAGTCCTACGGAGGACTACTTGGTGGTAACTGCTACTGAGGATGGCCCCAAGGAAGACAGCGAGGTGTTCGAGGTGCTTGAGATGGACGATCGCCAGCCCAATTGGCGAAAGCGTACCTATCTTTCGCTGTTCGACGTGAAGACTGGGGTGACCCGTCGGCTGACGTTCGGACCTAAAGGTCAGTACCTGTACGACATCTCGTCTGACGGGAAAAAACTCTTGATAGGCTCGTCATATTCACGACTCTCAAGGCGCCCGACGGAGGTCTGCGATATTTACCTGCTGGATCTGCCGACGATGAAGGTGGACACGTTGCTGCGCTGTGAGGGATTCATCGGCGGGGCCCATTTCTCCCCCGATGCCAGCCAGTTGCTGATAGAAGGCACACCCGAAGCCTTCAATCGTATTGGCTGTCAGCTGCCGGCAAGCGTGTTTCCAAGCATGACCGAAGGTGAACTGTTCCTCTTCAACATAGCCAACAAGGAGGTGACGCCGCTAACGAAGTATTTTGACCCGTCGGTGACTCGTACGGCCTGGAATCGTGCCGATGGCCTGATTTATGCGATGGCCGAGGATCGTGACTACGTCCGGATGTACACGATTAATCCGAAATCTCGTGCCATCTCGATGGTATCGACCATTGGCGACTGTATGCATCGTTTTGACCTGGCTCTTTCGGCACCAGTTATGGCGTATATCGCTGACAAGACCCTGGAGCCCGCCTCTGCCTACACCATGAACCTTTCCAAGAAATCCGTCACAACAACCCTCTTCGACGGAAAGACCGCCCTTGGCGATGCAGAAGTGGGTACTTGTCGCGACTGGAACTATAAGAATGCCAACGGCGATACGGTCTATGGCCGTTTGTACCTGCCGAAGGACTTTGACGCGTCAAAGAAATATCCTTTGATTGTTTATTACTACGGCGGCTGCTCACCTGTCGAACGCATTTTCGAATCACGTTATCCTGCCCAGTATTGGACTTCCCTCGGTTATGTAGCCTATATCGTGGAACCGTCGGGCGCTACTGGCTTCGGTCAGGAGTGGGCCTCACGTCACGTCAATACAGCAGGTGGACTCCTTGCTGCTGACGGTACTGTTCCCTCGGGTTCTCCTGCAGGCGACATTATCGAGGGCGTGAAGCGCCTTTGTGCTGAGAATCAGTTCATTGATGCCTCCAAGATAGGCTGCATGGGAGCCAGCTATGGTGGTTTCATGACCCAGTTCTTGCAAACCGTTACCGATATCTTTGCCTGTGCCGTATCGCATGCAGGCATCTCCAACCACACCAGCTATTGGGGCGAAGGCTATTGGGGGTACAACTACAGCGAGGTGTCGATGGCCAACAGCTATCCCTGGTCACATCGTCAGCTGTATGTCGACCAGTCGCCACTTTTCCGAGCCGACAAAATCCATACGCCTCTCTTGCTGCTTCATGGCAATGCCGACACAAATGTACCGCTCATCGAGAGCCTCGAAATGTTTACCGCGCTGAAGTTACTGGGCCGTGAGGTGTCGCTTGTCGAGGTCACAGGCGAGAATCACCATATCCTTGACTATTCCAAACGAACCAAGTGGATGGCCACCCAAATGGCATGGTTCCAGAAGTGGCTAAAGGGCGATTCGTCATGGTGGGATGCCCTGTATCCGAAGAAACAGCTATAGAAAGAGGTGGTAATTTAACAACAATTATATAATTTCCGCAGAAATAATGTCGGTTTTTCAGCCATTATTCGTAACTTTGCGGCCAAAATTAAACTGAGGTATAAATAAACATTCACATTATGGCTAACAGTAGTACAGTTATAGGAGCCAAGATTAAGGGAATAAGAGAGTCAAAGAATCTCACCATTGAGGAAATTTCAGAACGTAGTGGCTTGTCGGCCGACCAGATTATTTCTGTTGAAACAGACCAGAACCTGCCTTCGTTAGGTCCGTTAATCAAGATAGCCCGTGCCCTGGGTGTCCGATTAGGAACATTCCTGGACGACAGCGATGATTTAGGTCCTGCCATTTGTCGTGCCGCTGACCGCGAGAAAGACAGCAGCATCAGTTTCTCTAACGGCGCCACCGATGCTCGTAAGCACATGGAATATCACCCTCTGGCACAGCAGAAGGCTGGCCGTCACATGGAACCCTTCGTCATCGACATCCACCCCAATGGCCAGCAGGAATATCAGCTGTCGGCTCATGAGGGTGAGGAGTTTATCTACGTGATGGAAGGTGAGGTGGAAATCGCTTACGGTAAAGAGACCTATATCCTGAAGCAGGGCGACAGCATCTTCTACGACAGTATTGTCAAGCACCATGTTCATGGTTCTGCAGGCAAGTCGGCCAAGATCCTGGCGGTGGTGTATATACCATTCTAAGGCCCACCCAAGCCCTCCCAAAGGGAGGGATGTTTAGATACATGAAAATATAAGGCCTACCCAAGCCCTCCCCAAGGGAGGGATGTTTAAATACTTATTAAAAGAATTGAAATATGGAGAATAAAGATAAGAACGTACCGAATCAGGTAACCCAACATCCCTCCCTTGGGGAGGGCTTGGGTGGGCCTTCTACCTTCTCTCAAGTGGGGACGGGGGAGGGTCTCCGACTTGACATGGCAGGCCGTCCGTTGCCTGACAGAACGTATCCCGCTGAGACTGGATCGGAGGGCTATCAGCTGTGGGAAAGGACATTAGGAGATTGGCTGGAGTACTGGGCCAAGACGACGCCCGACAAGGAGTATATCGTGTACAGCGACCGTGACCTGCGTTTCACCTGGTCGAAGTTTAACGAGCGTGTAGATAACCTGGCTAAAGGCCTCATCTCCATTGGCGTGAAAAAGGGTTCGAACGTAGGCATCTGGGCTACTAACGTGCCCGACTGGCTGACGTTCCTTTATGCCACAGCCAAGATTGGTGCTGTCTTGGTGACGGTCAATACCAACTACAAACAGAACGAGTTGGAGTACCTGTGCAAGGACTCCGACATGCACACGCTTTGTATCACCGACGGAACGTGGGACTGTAACTACGTAGACATGACCTATACCATGCTGCCCGAGCTAAAGAGCTGTGAGCGTGGCCATCTCAATAGCGAGAAGTTCCCCTTCATGAAGAACGTGGTGTACATCGGTATGGAGAAGTTCCGCGGCATGTATAACACCGCCGAACTGCTCTTGCTGGGACAGAACGTTGAGGATGAAGAACTGGAGCGCATGAAGCGCGACGTTAATTGTCATGACGTTTGTAACATGCAGTACACCAGCGGCACAACGGGCTTCCCCAAGGGTGTCATGCTGACCCACTATGGTATTTCCAACGACGGTTACTTCACAGGCGAAAACATGGGCTTCACCCAGGACGACAAGCTCTGCGTCTGCGTACCTCTGTTCCATTGCTTCGGCGTGGTGCTCGCAACGATGAACTGTCTGACCCACGGCTGCACGGAAGTCATGGTCGAGAAGTTCGACCCATTGGTGGTGTTAGCTTCCATCCATAAGGAGCGTTGTACCGCCGTCTACGGCGTGCCGACAATGTTCATTGCCGAGTTGAACCATCCCATGTTCGATATGTTCGACCTCACCTGCCTGCGCACCGGCATCATGGCCGGCAGCCTGTGCCCCATAGAGCTGATGAAGCAGGTCAGCGAGAAGATGTATATGACGATTACCTCCGTCTACGGCCTTACCGAGTCGTCGCCCGGTATGACGCAGACCTGCCTGAACGATACCTTCGAGCAGCGCTGCACTACCGTAGGTCGCGACTTCCCCTTCGTCGACGTCAAGGTGCTTAACCCCGAGACTGGCGAGGAATGTCCTGTCGGCGTGCAGGGTGAGATGTGCTGTAAGGGCTTCAATGTGATGAAGGGCTACTACAAGAACCCCGAAGCCACGGCCGAGGTCATCGACAAGAACGGCTACCTCCATTCCGGCGACCTGGGAATCAAGGACGAGGAGGGCTTCTACAAGATTACCGGCCGTATCAAGGACATGATCATCCGTGGAGGAGAAAACATCTATCCGCGCGAGATTGAGGAATTCCTCTACCACATGCCTGGCATCCGCGACGTCCAGGTAGCAGCTGTACCCTCGAAGAAGTACGGCGAGGCTGTGGGCGCATTCATCATCCTCGAAGAGGGTGTCACGATGACCCCTGAGGACGTCCAGCTGTTCTGTCGTGGCAAGATTGCCCGCTACAAGATTCCGAAGTACGTCTTCTTCATCGACCAGTTCCCCCTGACTGGCTCAGGCAAGATCCAGAAGTTCAAGCTCAAGGAAATGAGCCTCGATCTCTGTGCCAAGTTAGGAATCGTAGTAGAATAGTTCTCTCACGGAAGGTCACACGGAAATCACAGAAGGTTTAGCTCGACGGCCCGGAGGGGAAAGTCAAATCACAGAAAAGCCCACGCTCGGCCTCTCCCCACCCCTTCGCTCGGCATCCCGAAGGGGTGACGCTTGCTACCAGCGGGACGCAAGAAGGGGCGGGGCTGATTCCCACTCTCCCCACCCCTTAAGGGGCGGGGCTGGGGGCGGGGGTAAAAGGATATATAAACGACAACTGGGACAACTAAAACAACATCATATTTCGCCTACGACGGCAACCGCCGTCTACGGAGTCCATGAACGATTCAAGACGTAGCAAAATAGTTGTCCATGTTCTTGCCATGCAAGCGACCTTTGGTCGAGCGGTTTATGTTGTCTTTTAATAAAGCAAAAGGAACCCTAAATCTCCACCAAATCAGACACAAAATACTTTCCCCTCAACTCCCCACCCCTATTAGGGGCGGGGCTGATTCCCACTCTCCCCACCCCTAAAGGGGCGGGGCTGGGGGCGGGGTGTGAGATTAGTGGAGATTTAAGGTTCCTTTTACCCCGCCCCCGACCCCGCCCCTAATTAGGGGTGGGGAGAGGCCGCCCCTAATTAGGGGTGGGGAGAGCGGCGGATGGAGGGCTTACTGCGGCTCCCCTCCCTCGGGAGGGGTTGGGGAGGGGCTTCCGAGGATTTTATCTACGATCACTCCGATGTCCGTGACGGTGACTTGTCCGTCGCCGTTGGCGTCGGCACCGTACTCGGAGAAGCCGCCGGTGTTGTCTAACTGCAGGATGCAGTTCACCACCACGGCAATGTCGGTCACGGAGATGCTGCCGTCGGCGTTGGCGTCGCCACGCTGGATGCTTGCGGCGAAGGAGCCGCTGAGCGTCTCGTCGTTGCCGAAGACTAATCTAAACGACATTAACTTGCGTACCGGTTGCGGAGCATCGTCCTCGACAATCTTGAAGTACGCACGGCAGGCGCCGATGGTGGCACCGCTCTGTGGATAGTACAGCGTGTTATCGGCACCGAGGAACAGGATGCTCTTGTCCTCGTCGGTGTACGTCGTGCTCTTGTAGGTGCCGAGGAAGCTCACCTGTGTATCGCCGCTGGTGAAGCTGGGGTCCGTCGCGTCGATGGTCACGCCCTCGAACACGGGGTTGACGATGTCGTCGCCACCGGCCCATTTAATTATATAAGGTGTACCGGCCACGAGTTCATCGACGGCATCGTCGTCGAATGTCAGGTTCAGCGTTGTGCCCGTAATGCTGGCTGCGGTGAGCGGACGGGCCGTAGCGCCTTCGAGGGGGGAACCCTCGAGCACGACATTGAACGGCAGGCACAGCGTGTTCCACTTGCCGTCCTTATAGAGCGTGCGCCCCTTCAGGGTGACGTTGAGGGCGCCGGGGGCATTACCGGCAGCTGCCGCGATGAGGCTGCTATTGTCGTCATTGTCCTTCAGGTTGATGCTTGTGATGGCCAGGATGTCGTCCTCGTCGACACCCATGTCCTCTGCCTTCGCCTTATAAGTCTCTAGGCAGTTCTTGAACACGTATATCTTGCGGTCTTCGGCATTGCCGTCGAACGCATAGAAGCCATCATATTCTCCCAGCTCAGGGGCATAGATGGTGACAGTGCTCAGATCGGTGCAGTTCGTGAAGGCGAATTCGCCGATGGTCGTCACGCTGGCGGGGATTTCGATGCTTTCCAGACTGGTGCAGCCTTCGAAGGCATCGTAGCCGATGCTCGTCACGCTGGCGGGGATTTCGACGCTGGTCAGACCTGTGCAGTTCGCGAAGGCTTCGTAGCCGATGCTCGTCACGCCGTCAGGGATTTCGACGCTGGTCAGACCTGTGCAGTTCGAGAAGGCATACTGGCCGATGGTCGTCACGCCGTCAGAACCGCCAGGGATGACGGTTTTCTTACATCCTTGAATCAGCGTATTGGTTGCTGTCTCGATAATGGCATTACAGTCGTTGCGGCTGTCGTATACCGTATTTCCTGCTGCCACCGAGATAGATGCCAGACTGGTGCAACCGCCGAAGAAACCGCCGGAGACATTATCGCCGATGCTCGTCACGCTGGCGGGGATTTCGATGCTTTTCAGGCTGGTGCAATAATAGAAGGCCTCTCTGCCAATATTTGTCACACTGGCAGGAATGGTGATGTTGGTCAAGCTGGTGCAGTCCATGAAGGTACAATCGCCGATGCTCGTCACGCTGGCGGGAATCACGATGCTTTCCAAGCTGGTGCAACTTTTAAAGACATTTTCGCCGATGCTCGTCACGCTGGCGGGAATCACGATGCTTTCCAAGCTGGTGCAACCTTCGAAGACATTACCGCCGATGCTCGTCACGCTGGCGGGGATGGTGATGCTTTCCAGGCTGGTGCAGTGCGCGAAGGCAGCAAAGCCGATGCTCGTCACGCCGTCAGGAATGACAGTATTCTTGCATCCGTAAAGTAGCGTATTGGTTTTAGTCTCGATAATCGCATTACATTCTTTGCGGCTGTCGTAGGTCGGATTTCCTTCTGCCACCGAGATAGATGCCAGACTGGTGCAGCCTACGAAGGCAAAGTCGTCGATGCTCGTCACGCTGGCGGGGATTTCGATGCTTTCCAGACTGGTGCAGTCATGGAAGGCATTCTGGCCGATGCTCGTCACGCTGGCGGGGATGGTGATGCTTTCCAGGCTGGTGCAGTACATGAAGGCAAAGTCGCCGATACTCGTCACGCTGGCGGGGATTTCGACGCTTTTCAGGCTGGTGCAGCCGTAGAAGACTCCACCGCCGATGTACGTCACGCCATCGCCGATGACAACGGTCGTGATATCTGTGCGATAGTTATTCCAAGGAATATTCCTAGACGTATAGTCCTCCATGGCTCCTGTACCGAAAATGCTTAGGGTTGTGGTGGTGCTGTTGTATGAGTAATAGACATTGGTACCGCATTTGCCGTTGATGGCATATATCTTGTCTTCGTAGTCCAACCAGCCAGCGGTAGCCTTGTATGCCGCTGCCGTGCCCGCAGGTACGCCGATGGCGTTGAGTGCCGTGCAAGCACTAAATGCATTGCTGCCCAATGTCGGCGGCGTCTCAGTATATAAGATGACTGCAAGCAGGTTGGTGCAGCCGCTGAAGGCCGAGGCATCGATGGCGGTGACGCTGTATATCACGTCTTCGTTGGTGACGGTCGCGGGGATGGTGACCGACGTTGCGCTGGGGTTGCAGGCGGTGACCTTCACCTCCGTTCCGCTGGTCCATTGGTAGGAGAGGTCGCCCACGGTGAAGTTGTTCGTCTTGTAATGGGCGGTGTAGTCGAGGTTTCCCGTAGAGCCTTGTTCAATGGTGACGGTGGGCAGTAGCGTGTTGTTGTTGCCTTTCGTCCATCCTATGAAACGACAGTTCTCCTTGGTGGGGTTCGTCAGCGTAAAGGTGTTCGTCTCCACGTTGTAAGTGGTGGGGTTAGCTGGTTCTACACTGCCGCCGTCGAGTTCGTAGGTAATGTTGTAGGTGATGGCCGTCCAGTGTGCCGTGTAGGTCAGCGGGCCTGTCGTCGAGCCTTTTTCAATGGTGACGGTGTTCTGCGGTGTCGTGCCGTTGCTGCCCGTCCATCCTGCGAAGTCGTAGCCTTTTCGCGTCGGATTGATCAGCGTAAAGGTGTTCGTCTCCACGTTGTAAGTGGTGGGGTTAGCTGGTTCTACACTGCCGCCGTCGAGTTCGTAGGTAATGTTGTAGGTGATAATTGCCCACTTGGCATAGAGCGTAGTAGCGGCGGTGAGGTTCCATGTGCGTGTGCTGGAGCCGTCGGCATTATAGTATTGGGTGCCGCCGCCGTTGGTCTGGGTGAAGTAGCCGCCGAAGGTGTAGCCCGTTCGTGTAGGCACGGTGATGGCGGGCATCGCTGCGTCGTAGGTGGCGGTGGCTGATGCAGAACCGCCGTTGCCGTCCTGCTTGTTGAGCGTCACGGTGTAGGTGTTGGCCGTCCACTGGGCGTAGAGCGTCACCGTGCCGCCGTTGGTAGTGGTGAGGTTGTTGACGCTCTGCTGGTTGATATAGGAGGTGCCGTTGCCGTCGGCTTGGGTGTTCCAGCCTGCAAAGGTGTAGCCCGTGCGGGTGAAGGCGTTGTCGGTGAGGTTCTGCGCTGTGGCGTAGGTGAAGCTCTGGTTGCTCATGGAGCCACTGGTGGAGCCGTTGCCATTGAACTGCACGGTATAGGTGTTGTATGGATATTAGGCGGTGAGGGTCACGTCGCCGTCGGAGCTGTTCACGGTGTAGGTGTTGCCGGCGAGGGTCTTGTTGCCAGCCTTGTAAATGACATGCTGGCCTGTGGGGACGGTGCTGCTGAGCGTGATGGTGGTGTTAGGCTTATAGTATTGGGCACCGCCGTAGGTGAAATAGGCTGCGGGGCTGAGCGTTATGCCGCTGGCAGGTGACACCCGATATACCTCGGTGAGCGTCGCCGTGGGGCTGACGTCCTGGTCGGGCATGGTGAACGAGAAGCTGCGCTTGTCGGAAGCGACGGAAACAGAGGCAGAGCCCGTGCCGCCTGTGCCCTCAACGATGTGGTGCGTGTTGGTCGGTGCAACGGTGACGATGGTGCCGGGCTTATAGTAGGTCGTGCCGCCGCTGGTGGCCGAGGTGCCGCTGGTCACTGTCAGTCCGCTGGCAGGGGTGACGGTGTAGTATCTAATGAGGGTGACATATAAGACGTTTATAGTGCTACCAGAAGGCACGGTGACGTCGAACGACTTGGCGTTAAGGCCAGCGTTGGCGGTGACACCGCCTATACTGGCGGATTTGATGAAATAAGCATTAGTGCCGCTGACGGTGACGGTGAACTTGGTTTCGGCGGAGGTCTTTATGTCAGAGCCAACAAGTGTAAGGTACTTGTCTGGCTTGAACGTGATGCCGTATCCGTCACCGACACCATAGGTAGCGCCCCCATTCCATGGGGTCGAGTTAATGCCGGACATGTAATCCCAAGTGACACTTTCGCGGTTGCCATCGTTATGGGTGAGGGTGGTTTGTTTCTTCGTCGTATTATAAGTGACAGCGTACGGCACCATAACTTCCTCCGCCCACGCCGTCGTGGCGGTGAGCAGCATCAAGAGCAGCACCATGGCCGCCCTTGAAAACAATCTGTTTGGTTTTTGTTTCATAATTTATACGTTTTCTGTCTTCGCAGCCATTGGCTGCAAAGGTAAGAACAATTTCGGAAACATCCAAATAAATCACAACTTTTTTAATGAATAGACCTCGCCGTCTGCACAAAAGGTACAAGTTTTAGAAGAGATAGGAGGCCGAAGGTCTCCCCTTTCAATAGCCGTGGGTCGGTACGACCTGCGGATGGTCGTGGCAGCAATGGCGAAAAACAAAAAAAGTGTGCCCCCCGTGCCCCTATTTGAGCTAATGCGCTGATTACGAGTATGTTGAAGGGGGCACCATAGGCCTAAAAGTGTGCCCCTTAGGTGCCCCCTGGGTGCCCCCCATTTGGGGGTTTAGCGGCATGAAAGTAGTGAAATGGGGCCGAGTTGCAGGGAGTTTAGCACCGAGTTATTACCTTTTGCGTGTACGCAAAATACCTTGCGCGTATAGGCAAAATATCTTTTGTGTATACGCAAAATACCTTTTGTGTATACGCAAAATCTTCTGTTGAATTTTTTTGGGGGGCACCCAGGGGGCACCTAAGGGGCACACTTTTTGGCAAGTGTGCCCCCGAATAAGCGTCTGATAAACAGGTGATTAACCCCATTTGGGGGCAAGGGGGCACGGTTTTTTGTATTTTAAAGACCGCTCGACCAAAGGTCGCTTGCAAGGCAAGAACATAGACAACTATGAATGGGTCACAAACTCCGTAGACGGCGGTTGCCGTCGAAGGCGAAATATAATGTTCTTGCCATGCAAGCGACCTTTGGTCGAGCGGTTGATGTTCTTGCCATGCAAGCGACCTTTGGTCGAGCGGTTTCTGTTGTCTTAGAAAAACAAGCCTATAGTTGTGTTTTAAGACAACTCGGACAACAAAGGACAACAATTTGTGTTTGATTTGGTGGAGATTTAAGGTTCCTTTTACCCCGCCCCCAGCCCCGCCCCTTAAGGGGTGGGGAGAAGCTGAGCGTGGGCTTTTCTGTGATTTCTGTGATTTCCGTGTGACCTTCCGTGAGAGCATGTCATTTCGACTCACTCTCTTTCTTCTTTCCAAACTCGGGATCGATTTTTAGGAAGGCAGTTACGACGTAGGTCATGGAGCAGGCGAGCATGACGATGATGAAGAACAGCGGATAGCCGACTGCCTCTTGCAGGGCACCGGCGAAGAGTCCGGGAATCATCATCGACAGGGCCATGAAGGCGGTACACAGGGCGTAATGCGAAGTCTTGTGCTCTCCCTGGCTATAATAAATAAGGTATAGCATGTAGGCGGAGAATCCGAAGCCGTAGCCGAACTGCTCGATAAAGACGCAGGTGCTGATGACAAACAGGTCGGAGGGTAGCAGGTAGGACAGCACGACGTAGACCACGTCGGGCAGCGTGATGGCAATGACCATAGGCCAGAGCCACCGCTTCAAACCGTCGCGGCTGGCGCAGATGCCACCGAGGATGCCGCCAATGGTCAGTCCGATGACACCCACCGTGCCCTGTACCAGTCCGTACTCACCGTCAGAGAGTCCGAGACCGCCGTTGTGGGGCGCATCGACGAGGAAGAGTGCAGATATCTTGGCTAACAGGCCCTCTGGCATGCGGTAGAATAGCATGAAGCAGATGCCTGCCCATACTTGCGGTTTCTGGAAGAAGGTGACAACCGTCTGTCGGAACTCGCTCCAGATGGCGCTGACCGTCTTGGTGTGCTTCTCGTTGTCCTCATCCGGCTTTGGCAGCACCCAGTTGTGGTAGAGCCAGAAGGCGATGAACAGTCCGGCCATGAGGTAGAACACCAGGCTCCAGGAGTAGCGTATGCTGCGCGTTATCACCTGCAAGGCACCAGCCAGTCCCACTAACAGTCCGGAGGAGAAGATGGTGGCGATGCGGTAGAACGTGGAGCGTATGCCCACGAAATAAGCCTGCTCGTGCTCGTCGAGTCCCATCATGTAGAAGCCGTCGGCGGCAATGTCGTGGGTGGCACTGGCAAAGGCCATCATCCAGAAGAAGAACAGCGACCCCTGCAGCCACCACGAGGCGGGAATGGTGAAGGCCACGCCGCCTAAGGCAGCGCCGATGAGCAGCTGCATGGTGACAATCCACCAGCGCTTGGTGCGTAGCATATCAACAAAGGGGCTCCACAGGGGCTTGATGACCCACGGCAGGTAGAGCCACGAGGTGTAGAGCGTGATGTCGGTGTTCGACAACCCTAACCGTTTGTAGAGAATCAGCGAAATGGTCATTACTGCCACGTAGGGCACGCCTTCGGCAAAATAGAGGGTGGGCACCCATGCCCACGGCGACGTTGTTAGTCTTTGTTTGATTTTATTCATAGATCTTTTGAATTTCAGCTCCACGGTAGTAGTAGAGCAGTATGTCATTATACTTTTTTCCTTCCTCGCCCATGACGGCGGCACCTATCTGGCACAGTCCGACGCCATGACCCCAGCCCCTGCCGTGCAGGATGAAGTGGCCGTTGTCTTTCTCAACCTCGAAGGCCGAGCTATAGAGGTGGGTCTCGCTCAGGGTGCGACGTATCTCCAGTTCCTTGCCAATGGTGAACGACCCTTTGGTGCCTACAATCCTGAGCTTCCATATACGGCCGCTCTTACCCCTTTCCAACGGCACCAGATCGGTGATGTCGCCTAAGTCGGCCTTCAGCTTGCCATTCACCAGCTCGGTCAGTTCCTTCTGGGTATACTTCACCGTCCAACGGTAGAAGTCGGGCGTTTCCTGGTCGTAGTCGTTCAGAACCTGCGACAGGATATGACGGTCGTGAGTATTGCAATAAGGACAGGTCACCGAGGTGAGGTAGGGCTTCGGAATGTTCTCCCAGCAATACTGGAACTCCTCGGTCTTGCCACCGCAGCACTTCGAGAAGCGGGCGTCGCACAGTTCACCTTCGTAGGTGAGCACCTGGCCACGCGTAGCCTTGATGGCTTCAACGACGGAGGGCCGCTCGGCATTGGTAATGCCCTGATAGCGCTGGCAGTGGTCGTCGGCGCAGACGTCGAAAATGGTGTGGTCCTCGCGGTCGTACCAGCGAATCAGCTCATCATCCTTCTTGGTGAACGAGAAGAAGTCGTTGCTGCCAGCGTTGCTCAGCTGACGGCGCTTCTCCATCTGAGCCAACAGCCAGGAACGGCTGATGACGGCATGAGCCTTGAGCAGTTCGAGCGACGACGTGGCCGACATCTCGCTGCTGATGACACTTGTCAGGTAACGTTCAACCGACACTTCGTTGATGGCGGTGATGCGGTCGCTATCGACCACTAACCGCAAGCTGCCGTTGAAGGTCTGCGTCTGCTTACGCTCCCAATGGAAGTTGACGCCGATGGTGACGTCGTGCAATGAGAACGAAGCATCGGCCGACTGTGGGGTGAACACCAGTTCTCGGTATTGCTGGCCACGCCACAGGATGCCACCCTCGCTGAACTCCACCGTTTGCTCGCCTGTGAGGGCGTCGCCCTTGGCGTTATAGGGAGCGTTGAGGGTGAACACAATCTTCTGTCCGCTGATGATACCTACGCTGACAGTCGGCTCCTTGGCGTTGGTGTCGCGGGCCTTGTCCTTGGTGATGGCATCACGGTTCTGAAGGTGCTCTACCACCTTGTCGAACGCCTTCTGCGACAGCGACACCTCGCGCAGGATGGCCAGTGTCTGCTCAGCGGTGAGGCTGCGGAAGTCGTCCTCGCGAGGAGTGATGACGAGTCCTGCCATATCAATGGCACCTGGCGATACCAGCACCTCGCCATAGCAGTCGGGGCGATGTTTTTCGCGCGGGAAGACGACCGACAAGTATTCGTCGCCCTTCCTCCAGGCCACGATGTTCATCATCGGCTCTGTCTCGTCTTTTCTTACGGGCAGGGCGGCATAGAGCAGGCGGAACAGCTTTTCTCCAGCATTGCGCGTGTGACTGCGAATCAGGAGGGCGGGGCAGGGATATTCGTTGATAACGGAAATGTCGTCATCGTCGGAGAGAGTGACAACAGGCGTGAGCTCACGGGAAAGGCGTTGCCAGGCATCCATCAGCGGCAGGACCGTCGGCACGCCAGCCTGCAAGTGGGCATGATCGGGAGCCGAGGCACCGCATTTGGGGCCGTTGTAGAACACCATCAGTTCCGGATAGTCCGTCAGCAGACGGTAAATCTCGCCATACATGTCCTTGATGGCCTGGGGCTGGTGCTTCAGAGTGGGCAACGTGAAGTGCATGGGCAGGATGGGGTAGGGGTTGACCAGCAGCTCCCACTTGCTGTCGACGGTGCGCTTCAGCTGCTCCTTGGGACGGTTTGCGGCACAAAGGAAACAGGGGCGCTCCTTGAGGCTCTGGCTGTCGATCTTGGCTCCCGTAGAGCCGATGCGGGCGGGGTTCCATTGCAGAACGACGGTGGTGTTGCCGTCGTTGAACTCACGGGTCTCCACCTGGTTGAGTTCCCGATAGCGGCGACGAGTGTCGGGCCACGTCTGCAACTGGCGGTTGAAGAACCGCTGCAGGGGCGACTCGTTCATGGCTATGTCGGCCTTGCCGCTGACCATGCGCTGCCGAGCCTCAATCTCAAGTGTGCGCAGGCGATCCTTATAGAGGTTGTTGGCATTCACCTTTTCGATGGAGAGGGCGGCGTCGCTATTGCCGCCCCAGCGGCGGCAGAGGTACAGTTCGTCGTAGATACGGCCTATGCGGTAGTGGCGCGAGAAGGCCAACCCCAAGGCGTAGTCCTCGCCATAGCTGGTATTGGGGAATTGCAGCTGGCGCAGAATGGGTGTGAAGAAGGCACGGGGCGCCCCAAGACCGTTGATGCGCAGGGCGTTGTTGGGACCGTTCTCGTCGGTCCATTCCTTATGGTCGATGAGTCCTGGCGGCAGCGTGTTCAGCTCGAAGTCGCACATGCGGTAGCTGCCTACTATCATGGCTGCCTGCTGCTTGTGGAAGGCATCGACGACCTTTTGCAGGGTGTTGGGCGACGAATACAAGTCGTCGGAGTCCAACTGCACGGCGAAGCGTCCGCAGCGAGGGTTGTTGATGGCCTCGTTCCAGCAGCCGCCAATGCCGAGGTCGGTGCGGCTGGGGTTTATCACGTTTAGTTTGTCGCCACTCAGTGACGACATGCGGGACAGGATGGCCGAGGTGCCGTCGGTGGAGTGGTTATCGACCACGATGACGTTGTACTTGAAGTTGGTTTTCTGCTCCAGGGCGCTGCCGACGGCGTCGGCAATGGTCTTGGCGCGGTTATAGACGGGAATCACTACCGATGCCTCGACTTCGAACTCCTGTTCGTTGAAGTTGGGCGTGCGGTAGTAGGAAGGGTCGATCTTGGCACCGATGGCTGCCAAGTGGGCCGTTGCCGCCTGCTCCATCTCCACCTGTACCTCGCGGTTGCGGGGATTCACATAGTCGAACTGCTTCACGCCCGAGGCCCGCGTGTCGAGCTCCTCCTCGGTGTAGAGCGTCTCGTTCAGGTGCAACAGCTGCCCCTCACGGCTTAGGAACAGCCGCAGGGCGTACAGACCCGCATAGCGGTAGTCGTGCTCACCAGCCTGCATGGCAAAGGTGTGGAGCAGGCTGGTCTTCACCAGCCACAGCGAACCGAAGTCGAAGTCATCGCGGATGGAGCCTAACTGGTAGTCGATGGCGGGGTGACCCCTGCGGTCGGCATACACCATCGCAGCCCCTGAATCGAGGGCCACGCGGAGCATGCGCTCCAGTGCGCCCTGTCCTAAAGAGACGCGAGCCGGTTTCGTGAACAGTACTACATACGAGGCCCGTGCCTGCTCGGCAATCTTCATTACCGAGTTGCTGCTGGCCATGTTTTCGCTCCAGAATATATGGCTGACAACGACGCTTTCGTTGAGCTGTGCCACCGTAGTGGCCATCGCCTCACGGTCGATGTCAGGCAGAAAACAATCAATCATTTCTCTCATGATACATTATTAATACGGGCACAAAGTTACGAAAAGTCGAGCGAAGAACAAAATTTCTTAGGAAAAATTAATCAAGCGTTGCTCTCGTTCTTGAAGCCCTCGTACACGTGTATATAATAATGTACGAAGTGGCCCGTACACTCAGGAAAATGCAAAAAAAGCACGCTTTTCTTTGCATTTCCCTTGTTTTTTCGTACCTTTGCCGACAAATTGTGATGAACGACCGAAAAGTGCTGATGGGAATGACCTGCGCTGAGCTGAAAGAAGCGGTGCGGGAAATGGGAATGCCTGCCTTTACTGGTGGGCAGATTGCTCGTTGGCTCTATCAGCAGCATGTGACGGAGATTGACGAGATGACCAACATCTCGAAACAGAACCGCGAACGGCTCAAGGAGCGTTTCATCGTGGGGGCAATGGCTCCTATCGACTGCCAACGCAGCAAGGACGGAACGGTGAAGTACCTGTTCCCAGTTCGCCAATGTGAGGCATGTGGTGACTCGGTCACCACCAGCGGGAAGTTCGTGGAGACGGTGTTCATACCTGATGACGACCGGGCTACGCTCTGCGTCTCATGCCAGGTGGGTTGCAAGATGAACTGCCTGTTCTGTCAGACGGGCAAACAGGGTTGGGAGGGTGACCTTACAGCCGCCGACATCCTGAACCAGATCTACTCGCTGCCCGAGCGTGAACAGCTGACCAACGTGGTGTTTATGGGACAGGGTGAGCCGATGGACAATCTGGATGCCGTGTTGCGGGCCACCGAAATACTCACAGCTGCCGACGGTTACCAGTGGAGTCCGAAACGCATTACGGTGAGCAGCGTGGGCATCCGAGGCAAGCTGAAGCGGTTCTTAGACGAGAGTCCGTGCCATGTGGCTATTTCCATGCACTCGCCGTTGCACGAGCAGCGTCAGGCGTTGATGCCTGCTGAGCGACAGATGGCGATTGAGGAGGTGACAGAGCTGCTGCGCCAGTATGACTTTACCCACCAGCGCCGCTGCTCGTTCGAGTATATCTGCTTCGGCGGACTGAACGACTCGCTGGTCCATGCCCGTGAAATCGTCAAGCTGACTCAAGGCATAGAGTGCCGCGTGAACCTGATACGGTTCCATGAGATACCAGGCGTTGACTTGCCTGCCACCGACGAGCAACGGATGGAACGCCTGCGTGACTATCTGACGCAGCACGGCGTGTTTGCCACCATCAGGGCGAGTCGTGGTCAGGACATCTTTGCCGCCTGTGGACTGCTGTCGACGGCTCATAAAGAACATTCATAACCTAATATATATTATCAAGCTATATGGAACAAGAAAGAAAACCCCGCGTGGCCATCACGCACGGCGACACCAACGGTGTTGGATATGAGCTGATTTTTAAAATCTTCGAAGACCCCATGATGCTGGAGCTGTGTACGCCCATCATCTATGGCTCGCCAAAGGTGGCTACCTACCATCGCAATGCGCTGGGCATGCAGCTGCAGTTCAGCATTATCAGTAATGCCAACGATGCCAAGGAGAACCGTCTCAACCTTCTCACGACCTTCGACGAGGAGATTAAGGTGGAGCTTGGACAGGCGTCGGATAGCTCGGCAGAGGCAGCCCGTAAGGCGCTGAAGCGGGCTATGGTGGACGTGCAGGGCGGATTGGCCGACGTGCTGGTAATGGCACCTGACACCTTGTCGGATTTCCTGTCTCGTGAACCTGAGGTGTTGAAAGTAAGAATTGCCGACGAGCTACGTATTGCGCTCATTACCAACCTGATGGCGCTGAAGGAGGTGCCTGGGGCCATAACTAAGGAGAAGATAGTAGACAAGTGCAAGATCATGCATACCAGCCTGCGTCGTGACCTGCGTATTTCGAATCCCCGTGTGGCTATCCTGTCGCTGAATCCTCCGGTTGACAACGACGAAAAATCCTGGGGCGAGGAAGAGAAGGAAATGATCATCCCCGCCATTGAGGAGCTGTCGCAGGCAGATGTTCAGGCGTTTGGCCCATTCGCTGCCGACTCGTTCTTCGGCAACGGGCTGTATACGCAGTTCGATGGTGTGATGGCCATGTACTACAATCAGGGAATGGCACCGCTGAAGTCCTTGGCTCAGAACGAGGCCGTGAGTCTGGTAACGGGCATGCCCTTCGTATGCACCACCCCAGAGACGGAAGTGGGCTTCGACATTGCGGGCCGAGGTGTTGCCGACGAGAGCAGCCTACGTCAGGCCATCTATCTGGGTATCGACGTGTTCCGCAACCGTCTGAACTACGACGAGCCATTAGCTAATCCGCTGCCGAAACTCTACAAGGAAAAGCGCGACGACAGCGAGAAAATACGCTTTGCCATACCCAAAGCCAAGACCGAGAAGGATAAAAAACAATAAAAAGGGGTTGGAATCTGCGTGTTTTAATAAATTATATGTATCTTTGTGCGCTAAATGAAGAGTATAGAGCTACAAGGAATCAAGCAACGGTATAACATCGTAGGCAACTGCGATGCCTTGAACCACGTGCTGGACGTCGCCCTGCAGGTGGCGCCTACCGATTTGAGTGTGCTCATCATTGGCGAGAGTGGTGTAGGTAAGGAAATCATTCCGCGAGTGATTCACGACAACTCGCCGCGCCGCCGTGAGAAATACTTTGCCATCAACTGCGGTTCCATACCCGAAGGTACCATCGACTCTGAGCTTTTCGGCCATGTGAAGGGCTCTTTCACGGGGGCCATCAATGACTCGCCCGGCTATTTCGGCGTGGCCAACAAGGGTACGCTGTTCCTGGACGAGGTGGGTGAGCTGCCCTTGGCCACACAGGCCCGACTGCTGCGTGTGCTCGAGACTGGTGAATATATTCCCGTTGGCGGTACTGAGATTCGCAAGACCGACGTGAGGATTGTGGCTGCCACGAATGTCAACGTGCGCCAGGCTATTAGCGAGGGCAAGTTCCGTGAAGACCTTTACTACCGCTTGAATTCCATACCCATACAGATGCCGCCGCTGCGTGAGCGAGGTGAGGACGTGGTGTTGCTGTTCAGGCTGTTTGCCATGCAGATGGCTGAGAAATACAAGATGGACCGTGTGGTACTGACCGAGGAGTCGAAGCAGATGCTGATGCGCTACAAATGGCCAGGCAACGTGCGCCAGTTGAAAAACGTGACCGAGCAGATATCGGTGCTCAGTAAGGAGCGCACCATCACGCCAGAGATTTTGGCACGCTTTATACCTCAGGACAAAGAAAGCACCCAGTTAGTGACCATTCACCGCGAGGGTGGGGAACGCTCGTTCGAGAACGAACGGGAAATCCTTTATAAGATACTGTTTGAACTGCGTGGCAATGTCAACGACATGCGTCGTGAGATGAGTGCCCTGAAGAAACAGTTAGACGAAGTCCAGAGCAACACTCACCATGGCTCCAGTCCTCAGACCGTTTCTGCGCCTATTACCCCGATAACGCCGATGCAGCCAATGCCGCCAATGCAGCCCGCTTTGGAGGACGCTATTGCCGAGGAGTATGTGGAGCCGGAAAAGGAACCGGAGAACCTGAACCTCAACGACTTAGGCAAGCAGATGCTGGAGAAAGCCTTGGAGCGCAACAATGGCAACCGCAAGAAGGCTGCACAGGAGTTAGGTATCAGCGACCGCACGCTCTATCGCCGCCTGAAGCAATATGGACTGATGGTGCTGATGGTGCTGCTGTTGATGTCGTGCTCGGTCAGCTATAAGTTCAACCAGTCGAGTATTGACTATACAAAGATAAAGACCATCCAGATAGCCGATTTCCCCATCCGCTCCACTTATGTTTGGGCGCCTATGGGTAGTATGTTCAACACCAGGTTGAGGGAACAGTATACTAACCATACGAAGCTGATGCAGGTAAGGCGAAACGGAGACTTGAGGCTGGAAGGTGAGATTATACGCTACGAACAGCGCAACAAGTCGGTGTCGAGCGAAGGTTATTCGGCACAGACGGAGTTGAGTGTCACGGTCAATGTGCGCTTTACGAACACGACGAAACACGAAGCCGACTTCGAACGCCAGTTCTCAGCCAGCACGTCGTATGACAGTACGCAGTCATTAGATGCTGTGCAGGAGGCGCTTGTCACAGAGCTGTTCAAGGACATCGTTGACCAGATATTCAACGCGACGGTGGCTGACTGGTAATAAATAAAGAGAGTAGACAGATGGATTTGATTGACTTGATTAAGCATCCGGAGAGAATGGACCGCGACTCACTTTACGAGTTGCGCTCATTGCTGGCACTCTATCCCTATTTCCAGACGGCCCGCCTGCTGATGCTTCAGAATCTGTATCTGCTTCACGATCCCTCGTTCGATGCGGAACTGCGGTCTGCTGCCATCTATATCACAGACCGCCGCGTGCTGTTTCAGATGATCGAGGCTGCCCACTATCGGCTCCGTACGCCTGAAGTGCAGACCCAGAAGGCACAGAATGAGGAAGAACGCGAAAACCGCACCATCTCGCTCATCGACAACTTCCTTGACTCGATACCCAAGGACGAGGATGAACAGAAGGAAAAGCCCAAACGCAAGCCTACACCCGCCGATGCTGCCATCGACTACGTGGCTTATCTGCTGGAAAGCGAGACCGACGAAGACTCGCCTGCCGAGGTGCCACAACTCATCGGTCAGGACCTCATCGATACTTTCATAAATAATGACAAAGGCAAGATTGTTTTGCCCGAAACACCCAAAGGTGCTCCCGAGGAGGATATCGAGGACGAAAATGATGGTGAAAGCTCCGATGAGGGGTATTTTACCGAGACTTTGGCACGAATTTACATAAAACAGGGCAGATATTCGAAGGCTCTTGAAATTATTCAGCGATTAAGTTTGCAATATCCGAAAAAAAATGCTTACTTTGCAGATCAAATACGATTCTTGCAGAAATTGATTATAAATAACAACAAAAATAAAAGGTAAAAAAAATGTACACGTTATTAGTAATTCTTATTGTGATTGCTGCCGTTCTTATGATTGGCATCGTACTCATTCAGGAGTCTAAGGGCGGTGGTTTGGCTTCAAACTTCTCGTCTTACAACCAAATTGGTGGTGTTCGTAAAACAACAGACTTTATCGAGAAGACCACTTGGGGGCTCGCTATTGCTATGGTTGTTGTCAGTATTGCCTGTGCCTATGTGGCTCCCAAGGCAAGTACCGACGGTTCTGTGATGGAGGGAGTTGAAAACCCCACCACTAATCCTAACAATCTGCCAGGATTCGGCGCAAGCCAGCAGAAAGAGGCAGCACCCGCTGCTCCCGCTGCCGAGGCTCCCGCTACAGAAGCTCCTGCTCAGCCCGCTAATTAATACCACTTAAAGTAATGTGGATGATACCTCCCTCCCTCCGGCCGTTTACTATAAATCGTACGGAGGGAGGGGTTTTTATGGAGTAACATTTGGTGCAATAGATTTTTTTTTGTACCTTTGCACCCGTTTTGCGATAAAGGGCTAAAAAAGCTTGAAATTTTTTTATGTCCGGTTGCAATAAAACGGCACGAGTGCCGTTATAATAATAACATCGACGAATAATACTTCGAAAACAACATATATGACAGTTCACAAGAGTGGATACGTAATCGACGGAATGAACGGTTTTGAACGCAACGTTAAACGAGTGTTCGATTTGTTCGTTGCGTTGGTTTGTCTGATTATCTTCTCGCCACTCTTCCTTTATTGTTATATAGCCATCAAGCGCGAAAAGAACGGCCCCGTCATCTATAAGCAGGAGCGTATAGGTCGATTTGGCCGTCCATTCTATATCTATAAGTTCCGCAGCATGGTAGTCGATGCCGAGAAGAAAGGCCCCGAACTTTGTGACAGGGACGACGACGACCGTCTGACCAAGGCTGGCAGGTTCCTGCGTGCCCACCATTTGGACGAGCTGCCTCAGTTCTGGAATGTTTTCAAGGGCGAAATGTCGTTCGTTGGCCCACGTCCGGAGCGTAAGTTCTTTATCGACCAGATTATGAAGCACGATGACCGCTACCAATATCTGTATCAGATACGGCCCGGTATCACCTCGATGGCCACACTCTATAATGGCTACACCGATACGATGGACAAAATGCTGAAGCGTCTGGACATGGACTTGTTCTATCTCGAGAACCGTTCCTGGGCGCTCGACTTCAAGATTCTGGGACTGACATTCGCCAGAATCGCCTTTGGCAAGGTATTCTAATTGACTTATTTAATCAAAAATGAGCCATATCACAGAGAAAGAAGGCATCACCGATGCCAGAAAACTGGGCATGCCAGGGCTCCTCGTTTGCCTTCCTGGGCGGTTATATGTCGGTGAAGGCGCTTAATTCTTCACTCTTCACTCTTCACTTAAAGAAACGCGTACCTGCAGATAAACAGCACCGCCAGCAGAATGGTTCCCCAGTTAATGTTGTTGCGGGCGTCGCGGTCCTTCATGGTGAACGACAGCATGTGGATCAGCACGTAAGAGATGACACCCATGAGGATACCGTCGGAGATACTGTAGGTCAGCGGCATCAGCACGATACACACGAAGCAGGGAATGGCCGTCACATAGTCCGAGAAGTCCACCTTGCGGATGTCGTACATCATCATCACACCTACCAGCACCAGGGCAGAAGCTGTGGCCTGACCAGGAATGGCAAGAAACAGCGGGGCAAAGAGCAGGGCAACGGCAAAGCAGAGGGCGGTGATGAGACTGGTCAGACCAGAACGGCCACCAGCATTCACGCCCGATGCGCTCTCAACGTATGTGGTAACGGTAGAAGTACCCAACATGGCACCCACCGTGGTACCTATAGCGTCGGCCATAAAAGCCTTATTGAGGTTCTTTACGTTGCCATCGTCATCCACCATACCAGCTCGGTTTGACACACCAATGAGCGTGCCGATGGTGTCGAACATATCAATAAACAGGAAGGTGAGCACCACGATAATCATGTCGACGGTGAAGATGTTGTGCCACTCAAACTGCCAGAGGATGGGCTCGATAGAGGGTGGGGTAGACAGGATGCCGTTGTAGTGGGTAACGCCCAAGGGAATGCCCACGATGGTAGTCACCAGAATACCGATGAGCAGGGAGCCCGTGACGTTCTTGACCAACAGGGCAGCGGTAATCAGGATGCCGAAGATGCCTAACAGTACGGCGGGGTCGTGCAGGTTGCCCATCGTGACGAAGGTGGTGTCAGACGAGCCCACGATGCCAGCACTCTTCAGACCTACGAAGGCGATGAAGAGTCCGATGCCTGGGCTGATGGCACGTCGCATCACCAATGGAATGGCATTGACGATATAGCTGCGCAGGCCCGTAACGGTGAGCAGGATGAAGATGAGACCCTCGATGAACACCGCCGTCAGCGCAAACTGCCAGGAGTAGCCCATCGTCAGCACCACCGTGAAGGCGAAGAAGGCGTTGAGACCCATGCCGGGAGCCAATGCGAAGGGCAACTTCGCATAGAGTGCCATCACGATAGTACCCACAACGGCAGAGATACAAGTGGTGGTAAACACGGCACCCTTGTCCATGCCGGTAGCAGAGAGAATGTCTGGGTTCACGGCCAGGATATAGGCCATCGTCAGAAACGTAGTGATACCGCCGATCACTTCCTTGCGGATGGTCATTGAGGCAGCATCAAATCCAAGAAAACTTAAGAAATTCTTCATCTTGTTTTGTTTAAGATTAGTAATACGTTGCAAAATTAAAAAAAACATTTCATATTCCCTAACTATTTCCAAACTTTTCTACCATTCCGTCGTAGAAATAATTACTACTGCTATGTCTATGACTTAGCATGCCTAACTCTATGACTTAGCATGCCTAACTCATAGACCTGGAACACAGCGGAACCGACCCTTCTGTGTTCTAACCTACTCAACTGACCTTTCGGCCTTGTACTGACGACTTCCCCTCCCTTGTAGGGGAGGGGGTAGGGGTGGGGTCAGAGAACACAGCGGAACCGACCCTTCTGTGTTCGCGAAGTAGGAAAGTAGGAAAGTAGGAAAGCGGACATTAAGCATGTTTTTGACGTAGAATGAGTAACGAAAAGTAGTAGTAGGACATTTATAGTATAAGTTT
>CADBHI010000030.1 GCA_902794405.1 uncultured Prevotellaceae bacterium | reverse complement strand
GAGCTGACGCTGAAAGGCAAGCTGATAGTGACGAATATCCATCAGCCGTCAAGTGACGTCTATAAGCTGTTCGATCGTCTGTGGTTGCTTGACAGGGGTGGCTATCCCGTGTTTGATGGAAACCCCATTGATGCTATTACCTATTTTAAGGAAGCTGCCAACTATGCCGATGCAGAGACCAGCGCCTGTCCTACATGTGGAAACGTTAATCCGGAGATTGTGCTGAACATCATTGATGAGAAGGCATTGACGGATAGCGGTGAACCCTCTGACGAGCGTAAGATGACACCCCAGCAATGGCACGAGTTGTATCTGAAGAGTAGACCTCAATTGTCGGCACCCGATGTGAGCGACGTTCCGCAGTCTGATCAGAAGAAACCTGGGCGGTTGAAACAGTTTGCCATCTTCCTGCGTCGTAATATCAAGGCCAAGGCTACAAACCTCCAGTATCTGGCTATCACCCTATTAGAAGCGCCCGTACTTGCCGTTGTCTGTGCTTTGCTGACACGCTATGCTCCGCCTGAGGGATATAGTGTCATGGACAACAAGAACTTGGTGAGCTATTTCTTCATGGCTGTCATTGTGGCTACATTTATTGGAATGAGCGGTAGCGCAGAGGAGATTATCCGAGACCGTGCCCTGTTGAAGCGTGAAAAGTTCCTGCAGTTGTCGTATGGCAGCTATATATGGTCGAAGATAATTTACATGGCAGGTGTGTCTCTTTTGCAGACTCTGTTGTTTATTCTTGTGGGCAATACCATCATGGGACTTCATGGGCTGTTCTGGCAATGGTGGCTGATATTGTTTGTCACATCATTCCTGGCCAGCCTGACAGGATTGATACTGTCACAGTGTCTCAGTTCTGTGGTTGCTATCTACATTAGTATTCCTATGTTGCTAATTCCGCAAATACTGTTGTGCGGACTGGTGGTCAGCTTCTCAGACTTGACGCCTCGAAGCACGACGGGCAATGTGCCTTTGTTAGGCGATTTGATTCCCTCACGTTGGTCTTACGAAGCGCTGGCCGTTACATCGTATGCGGATAACAGCTATGAGAAACCTTTCTTTGAGCTTGACTGCCAGAAATACGAGAACCAGTTCTATAACATGGGATTCCTCTACGAACTGCAGTCGCAATTAGAGACAATGCGCGACGAACAACGTCGTGGCAAGACGGTCAATCCTCTCCACATGGAGGTCATTGAAAAGAACCTGCCCGTGATTACCGAATTCTGTCAGATGGATCCTTATAAGGGTGACAGCTCCTACCAGTCGCTTTACGACTATATGAAGAGTGCTGAGAATATACTGATGAAGCGCGGAAACAAAGCTACATTGAAAGCCAATGACCTGCTATCACAAATGTTCAGGGAACAGGGAAAGGAGGCCGTGGCGCAGCTGAAACGTGATAACTATAATATCAAGTTGGAAGACTGTGTGATTGGTGCCGACCAGCGCAGCATGGTTGAGGTCATTGACGGATACATCGTAGGTCGCACGGGTCTGATATTCATGACACCCCGCAACCATTGCGGACGTGCTCCGTTCTATAGTAGTAAGAAACTAATAGGCGATACGGCTGTGCCGACGCTATATTTCAATATCAGCGTTCTGTTGTTGATGTGCATCGTGGCTATTATCCTGCTGCAGACAGATACGCCAGGGCGCTATATGAGAAAAGAGAATAATTGAACATTATTAAGTATTAATTAATATTTTTGCACAATGAAAAAACTATCAGTTTTCGCTGTAGCTTTTGCAGCAATGGTCCTCGCATCATGCGGAGGCGGTAACAAGAACAATCAGGCTAATGAAGAGGCTGATTCAGTAAAGAGTTTTGAACAAGCACAGGTCGAGGCCGGTATCAAGATGCATATCGACAGTCTGGCTTCAGCCCTCGGACAGATGAAGCAGCTTCCCTTCATGAAGGAAGGTGATGGCAGTGTAGAACTGACAGCCGAAGAGAAGCAGGTGAAGCCCGACTATCTGATTAATCCGTCATCGGCTGAGGACGTAGCAACGTTGGCCGAGAAGTATCGTCTGTTGAGCGTCCTGGGCGTTGATAAGCGTATTGCAAAGCTCTATGAGATGCCGACTGATGAGTATGAGAAGGCTATCTCCAAACTTGTCGCCGAAATCAATGATCCTTCGTTCAAGGCTATTCAAAATGCTTCTTCTATCTATGAGACTACCGAACAGCTCTACGATGCTATGGAGGAGAACGGTCGTATCAACTATTTCTGGCAGCTCGCAGCAGCTTCGCTCGTTGAGGAACTGTTTGTTGCAAACCAGAATACGGAGAAGTTCCTGGCTTCTTTCACCGACGAGATTGCAGCCAACTCTACTTTCCGTGTTGTGCTGATTCTTGATGCTCTGGATCGTCTCTCAGAGTTCGATGCTGACATCCAGCCCGTTATTGAGGCCCTCCGTCCTCTCCAGGTACTCAATGCTACGACTGTTGACGAGCTTCGTTCGCAGCTGGCTGAGGCTAAGGACAAGATCAACTTCGCCCGTAACGCTCTTGTGAAGTAAGCCTTAGAAACTTCATATTTGTTGCGCCATTCGTGAAAGTCGCTATCTGTTTTCACGAATGGCGCTCTTTTTGTCTCTTGTTGAAACATTTGGAATAGCTTCTGCTACATGGAGAAAAGTGGTTGCGACGATTATTCGTTATCTTTGCAGCGTTTATATATGATTACCAACATGAAGAAGTTATTATCAACTGTCATACTGCTCATTGCCAGTATGGAATTGTTTGCCTTAACCCCTTGGACAAAGGGAGGCTTTGAAACACGTCAGTACCGTAATGTCCTTGTAGAGATGGGCTATAAGCCTGCCGACGTTGACGCGAAAGTACAGGAAGTTTTTAACGATGTATTCCGTGGTCCCAATAAAGTGTACTTTGAAGTAGGAGACACCATGGGCTATGTTTCTGATATCAAGAACCATGATGCCCGTACTGAGGGTATGTCGTATGGCATGATGATTGCCGTACAGTTTGGAGAGAAGGATATCTTTGACCGTCTGTGGCGCTGGACGCGTAAGTATATGCAGCACCAGAGCGGCATACGCGAGGGCTATTTTGCCTGGAGTTGCAAAACTGACGGCACTCGTAATGCCGATGGTGCCGCCAGCGACGGAGAGCTCTACTTCATTACTGCATTGATTTTTGCCTCCAATCGCTGGGGTGATCAAACGGGCATTAACTACAAGGCAGAAGCACAGCGCATTCTGAACTGCATACAGCCCAAGGAGTATACCCCCGAGCCCCGTCAGGGCTTTGGTGGTTTTGGCGGCTTTGGTGGCTTCGGCCAACAGCCGAATGCTAACGGACAGCAGCCCACTACTCAGAAGATGTACCTCATCGACCCTGAAACCAAGCTCATTACCTTCACCCCTGATGGCTTTGGCCAGCGTTTCACCGATCCCAGCTACCATATTCCCGCTTTCTATGAGGTGTGGGCCAAGTGGGGCGACGACGGACGCTCTGACTATTGGAATGAATGCGCTCAAAAGAGCCGTGAGTTCTTGCACAAGTGTATCGATGAGCAGACGGGCCTGAACGGTGACCAGTGCCAGTTCGACGGTAGTGAGATGCAAGGATTCCGTTTCCCGAACCGACCGCAGGGTCAGCAGGGTGGGGCACCTCAGGCTCCTCCTCGTAATGGCAATAATAACTTCCGCTACGACTCCTGGCGAGTGCCAATGAACATTGCCCTCGACTACGAGTGGAGTTGTGCTGATGCAGAATGGCAGCGCCAGTATGGTGAGAAGATTCAGAACTTCTTCTATAGCCAGGGCGTCGACAAGTTCGTGGATCAGTACCGCAAGGACGGCACGCTGCCCGAGGGTAACGAGATCTTAGGCGCAGGCGGCTTCCGTAAATTGCGCCATTCTATCGGTCTGGTGGCTACGTCGGCTGCAGCTTCGGTCATGTGTAGCCACGAAAAGAGCAAGGAGTTTGTGGATGCATTATGGAATGCCAAGCACGAGCCATTCGAGGACGGCTACTTCGATGCCTACTACGACGGTTTGCTCCGACTCTTCGCCTTCATGCACCTGAGTGGTAACTATCGCGTCATATTCCCACAGCAATGATGATCAAACCACATATCCTGAGCAGTCTGTCTGCACGCTTGTCGTTGTGGATAGTCACCATAGCTACTATTCTGTTTGTAGCTGTGCTCTGGATTATGCTTTGGTTTGCTCATCGGGCATTGGAGGAAGAGGCCACCCAGAAGGCTCTTGCCACGCTCGAATCTGCCTCACTCACCATTGACAATGAATTGTCGAAGATAGAAACGGCTGTTCGCAACATGAGGTGGGCTATAGAACAGCACATCGATTATCCTGAAGCCATGATGGGCTTGAGCCGTCAGATGCTCGAAACCAATCCCTCCATCGAAGGCTGTAACATCGCCTTCCGCCCTGACTATTATCCCAGCAAGGGCCATTACTTCATGGTCTACAACCAGCGTTTAGACCACAATATCGTTGGTTCCGACAATTACAGCAACACCAAATACGATGAGCAGTCGTGGTTTGCCAATGCTTTGAAGACGGGAACTGCCGAGTGGTCTGATCCTTCGGAGGTGAGCCAGTATATCAACCGCGCCATTACCTCTTACAACGTCCCGTTCTATCATCCCACCGATAAGGAGCACAAGTTGCCTGTGGGAGTCATCTCTGTCGATATTGCACTCGACCGGTTGTCGCTCACTATTCAGAGTACACGTCCGTTCCCCAATACCTATTGCTCGGTAATGAACCGTCAAGGCTCGTTCATTATCCATCCCGACACTACGATGCTCAATCCCGGTTCCCTCAAGAATCAGCTTGAAATGTATCCCAGCGAAGAGGGCCAACGGTTGGCTGAGGCGATGAAGAATGGTGAGAGTGGCAGTATCGTTCTGCGGCTCGGGGACACGGAATACTACGTATTCTACTGTCCGTCCAGGAATCCGGACTGGAGCCTTAACATCTTTTGCCCCTCTGACGAGATCTTCGAATCCTATCATCAACTGCTCCGGCTGGTCATCATTGTTACCATTGTTGGCCTTCTGGTGCTATTGTTGTTCAGCCTCTTCCACATTGCAGGGCAGCTGCTGCCCCTTTATCGGCTTGACAAGTCTGCTCAGAAATTGGCAGAAGGTCACTTCGACGTGGCCATTGCCGACACCTCCCGTCAGGACGAGATTGGTCATTTGCAGCGAGCGTTCCGTGCCATGCAACAGTCTTTGGCTGTCTATTTAGAGAAGATTACGGAGCAGCGCAAGAGTATTGATGAGCGTGGAGAGGAGTTGCGTATTGCCTATATGCATGTGAAGGAGGAAGAGAATGCGAAGGCCGCCTTCATCCATAGTGCTACCGACCAGCTCTCTTCTCCTGTCATCGAGATTAGCCTTGCCGTCAGTCGCATGGGGCAGGAGCACAGCCGTTTGACCCATGATGAAATAGTCAGGCTGGCTCACACAGTTGACGTTCAGACGCAGATTGTAGTCGACCTGCTTGATAAAATGTTGAAAGTTGCCAATGACCAATCCAGTTAGTTATATCCGTCAGTCCCTTGCCCAGCGCATTTCCGTCGGCATTCTCATCGGCATGCTGGTGGTCTTTGTCGTGGCCATTGGCTGGGTGGCAGTCAAGTCGAAGGAGAAGGTCAGGAAGGAGGCTTACCAGCGTGCCGAGTGTCTCCTCGACAACATTAGCCTGCGCGTCATCAACTACTTGGACGAGGCCGAGGTGGCTACCCACAACTTCTATTGGCAGGCTCAGGCCAATATGCAGCCCGACTCGCTGTTGGCCTATTCGCGTCGTGTGGTGGAGCTTAATCCTCACGTCAACAGCTGCTCCATCACCACCGAGCCTGATTTCTTCCCGCAGCTTGGCCGTTACTTCTCGGCCTATTCTGTGCGCAAGGGCGACAGCATTGAAACTGTTCGCGAAGCTGAGTATGAGTACTTTGAAAAGGTGTGGTACAAGACCCCGCGCGAGGTTGGGAAGGCCGTGTGGGTTGATCCCTTCGATGACTACAACGAGGGTACGCTCTCGTCCGAGGTCATGATAGCCTCCTATTGCGACCCGCTCTATAGCTCCGACGGACGCATCATTGGTGTCTTTTCTACCGACATCTCCCTGCCGCTCCTGTCTGAGGCCATTACTGCCGAGAAACCCTATCCGGATTCCTATACCCTGATGCTGGGCAAGGATGGTCGCTATTTCGTACATCCTGAGGCCGACCGACTGGTCAAGACCACCATCTTCGATGAGGTAGACCCTTTGCTTCAGCCCGGTCTCATCGCCCTTGGCCACGAAATGCTGGCGGGCAAGTCGGGAGTGCTCGACGTGACGGCCAACGGCGTGACCTACATCTGTTTCTATCGTCCCATTCCCCAGGCAGGCTGGAGCATTGCCCTCGTCTGTACTGAGGACGACATCTTCGTCAGCTACAACCGCCTAACCTATTTCGTCGTACCGCTGGTGCTCATCGGTCTGCTGCTCATGCTCTACTTCTGTCGTCGCACCGTGACCCGCTTCATTGCCCCTCTGGAACAGCTTTCCGGTCAGGCACGCAGGATTGCCGACGGCCATTTCGACGAACACATGCCTTCTACAGAGCGTCCCGACGTCATCGGCCGACTGCAGAACAACTTTGCCACCATGCAGGCCACGCTCGACGATCACGTGGGAAGGTTACAGGCTATCAATGCCGAGAGTGAACAACGCAATCAGGAACTGTCGCAGGCCAGCCAGAATGCCATTGAAGCCCTGCGCCAGAAGTCTGCCTTCCTGCAGGATATGTCACACCAGATACGTACGCCCCTCAATATTATCTTGGGCTTTGCCCAGGTGCTGCGCGACAACTTCGGCCATATTCCTGAGAATGAAATCAAGGAAATCTCTGACACCATGCTGAAGAATACCATTTCTGTCAGCCACATGGTGAACAAACTGATGGCTGCTGCTACAATCATTGACAAGAAAGAGAAGGTGAAACGCCACGATATTATCAATGTCAACGAGTTCGCGCAGAGTGTTGTCGATATATTCCGCATGAACTATGGCGTGCTGTTCGACAAGACGTTCATCCTGACCATCGACAGCGACTTGCCCGCTACGATGAACATCTTCACTAATCGTGACATCCTGACCAAGATTCTTGCCGAACTACTCGACAACGCCCTGAAATATACCACAGGTGACACCGTTACGCTCCGCGTTCGAGGCGGCGCCCGCATAGTGCGCTTCATGGTCGAGGACAACGGTCCTGGCATTCCCGAGGAGAGTCGCGACAGCGTGTTCATGCAGTTCGAGAAGCTCGATGACTTCGGCGAGGGATTAGGTTTAGGCCTGAGCATTTCGAAGCAGTTTGCCGTGTTGCTCGGCGGCGACCTTTACCTCGATACCACCTATACTGGCGGTTCGCGCTTTGTGCTCGAGGTGCCGCGTGATGAAAAATGACATGACGAATTATTAACCAAAAACCAATAGAACATGAAGAAACTACAGTTATTGCTCATGCTTGTGACATCAGTCACATTGCAGGCTCAGCGCCAACAGCCTCCGCTGGTCTACACGGCTGAGAACACGGGTGCACAGTTTGCGGCTCCCGCTTTGCCAGCCCCAGATCAGCTACCAGTCATCCGTGAACTGCCCGACCCTCTGGAGGGCGTCAAGGGTTTTGTCGACTGGGCCAAGCGCCGCAGCGACATCAGCCACATGATTCAGCACTACGGCATCGGAACGAAGCCTACTATGGAGGATGGTCAGGTAGCAGCCCACATGAAGGGCGATACCTTAGTGGTCTACGTCACCGTGAATGGTCACACCCTGCGCCTGCAGTCTGAAATCCGTTATCCTAAGGTGGGAAAACCGCCTTACGCATTGATGATGGGCACGAGCATGATGGCTTTGCCGCGCCAGCTGTTCGAGGATCGTCCTATTGCCATTATGAACTTCCACGAGAAGCAAGTCAACGATTACGGACAGTTCGGCAAGCACCACGAGCGGGGCGAGCACGATTTCGACCGTCTCTATCCCGAACTGTCGAAGAATGGCGCCTACAGCATGTGGGCGTGGGGCCTGAGCCGACTCATTGACGGTCTCCAGCAGTTAGGCCCCGAGGTGACGAAGATTGACACCAAGCATATTGGCGTGACGGGTTGCTCCTATGCCGGCAAGATGGCCCTCTACTGCGGAGCCTTCGACGAGCGTGTGGCACTGGTCGTTGCCCAGGAGCCTGGTGGTGGCGGTGCTGCCGCTTGGCGTAAGTCGCATGAGCTGACGCTTTCAGGCAAGAACTTGGAGGACATCGACAAGACCGACTACCATTGGTTCATGGAGAGCCAGAAGGAGAATTTCCGTGGCGACAGCGTCTATCGTCTGCCCTACGACCAGCACGAGCTCTGTGCTATGGTCTGTCCGCGTGCCTTGCTTCTGCTTGGCAATCCCGACTACGAATGGCTGGCCGACGCGTCGATGGTCGTATCGGCTGAGGCTGCCAAGAAGGTTTGGGAACGTTTCGGCATCGGCGACCGCATGGGCTGGAGCATCGTCTACGGTCACGGCCATTGCCAGCTGCCTGAGCGCCAGTTCCCTGAGGTACAGGCCTTTATCGACCGCTTCCTCTTAGGACGCAAGGCCGACACGAAGGACGTGCGCATTGCGGAGTTCAAATGATATCAATTCAACCTAATCAACTTTTAAATAATAATCAGAACTATGAGAAAAATTGTTTTGTCAATGTTTGCTGCTTGCTGTGCCCTCGGTGCAACAGCTCAGCCGCAAGGCGGCTTCGGAGGCTTCCAGCAGCAGGCGAAGCTTGAGACTTCGCAGGAGTGGAAGGACGTGAACTATGCCGGCGACGACAAGGCTTTCCACACTTGTGACATCTACCTGCCCAAGCAGGAAAAGGCCAGCTATCCCGTTGTCATCCACATCTACGGTAGCGCCTGGTTCAGCAACAGCAGTAAGGGTGCCGCCGACCTCGGCACCATCGTCAAGGCCCTGCTCGATGCAGGCTATGCCGTGGTTTGTCCCAACCACCGTTCGAGCATGGATGCCAAGTGGCCGGCTCAGATCCACGACATCCGTGCCGTCATCCGCTTCGTACGCGGCGAGGCTGCGAAGTATAAGTTCGACACCTCGTTCATTGCCACCAGCGGCTTCTCGTCGGGTGGTCACCTGTCGTCGACGGCAGCTACTACCAGCGGTCTGAAGCAGACCAAGGTGGGCACGGTCGACATCGACCTCGAGGGTAGCGTCGGCAACTTCACCGACCAGCCGTCATACGTCAATGCCGCCTGCGATTGGTCGGGTCCTGTCGACCTGACGGCTATGGACTGCGGAGAGTCGATGAAGATGGGTGAGAACAGCCCCGAAGACGTGCTGCTCAACTCGAAGCTCGCCCAGGAGCCTGACAAATACCGTAGCCTGAGTGCCACCTACTATGTCGACAAGAACGACCCGCCCATCATCATCTTCCACGGCGAGAAGGACAATGTGGTGCCCTGCTGCCAGGGTAAGCAGTTCTTTGAACTCCTGAAGGCTGCTGGCGTGAAAACCGAGGCAACGTTTGTGCCTGAGGGTGGTCACGGCATGGGCATGTACAGCGAGGAGAACCTGCAGAAGATGGTCAACTTCCTGAATAGCGTTCGTGGTGGTGCTGCCTCAGCCGAGCCTAAGTCGCGCATCATCGAGGACGGCGGCACGGGTGCCTACAAGGCTATTATGAAGGAAGAGACCACGCTGCCCGAGCACACCGTCATTCTGCCGCAGAATCTCACACCCTTCGGCCCAAATAAAAAGCTGCCCGTGCTGGTGTGGGGCAATGGCGCCTGCACCAACTCGCCCTGGGAGCACATCAACTTCCTCAACGAGATTGCCTCCAACGGTTACATCGTGCTGGCTACGGGCTTTATTCCCATGGACGACAAACCCTATCGTGGCCCGATGTCACGCACAGAACAGCAGATTGAGAGCATCGACTGGATCATTGCCCAGAACGCCGACCCGCAGTCTCCTTATTATAATAAGGTGGATGTCGACGGTATTTGCGTGGCCGGTATGTCGTGTGGTGGACTGCAGACGCTTTTCAACTGTGCCGATCCCCGCATCAAGGCCCTCATGATCTGCAATAGCGGACTCTTCAACCAGCAGAACGCCAATCAGGCTGTCGGCGGTATGCCCATGCCCCCGAAGGAGAAACTGAACGAGATTCACACTCCGATTATGTATCTTCTTGGTGGTGAGACTGACATAGCCTACAATAACGGCATGGACGACTTCCATCGCATCAGCCACGTGCCAGCCTGCGCTACCAACTTCCCCGTTGGTCATGGCGGCACCTACCGTCAGCCTCACGGTGGTGAGTTCACCGTCGTTGCCCTCGCCTGGCTCGACTGGCAGCTCAAGGGCGACAATCAGGCCGCCAAGATGTTCGTCGGCAAGGACTGTGGCATCAGCAAGCGCAAGGACTGGACCATCGAGAAGAACGACCTGTTTAACAAACTGAAGTAAAGCTTCCGGTCGTCAGACAAACAATCGCTCAGGGGAACTACCTCCTGAGCGATTATTTGTCTCCTCAAAGCTATACAGCTTTATGTTGAACGTTAGTGATGATGAATTAATAATTCACAATTCACAATTCATAATTCATAATCATCCCTTTTTCCGTTAAAGACGTAATAGGTCTTATACACCTCCAATTTTTGCAAATCATAAGACCATGTCTCGGCTAATCTCTCTATGCGCTCAGCCAATTTGTCGCCAGGGATATTCAATGCATTAAAGCTGACAGAACCCACTCCCTGACTGCCTACCAGTGGCTCATTCTTTTCATTGAGTATATAATAGGCAAAGTCAGAACCTAATCCTAATTTGTAGGTCTTCGAAGCATCAGGGACGAAGCCTGCCTTCGGCGTAACCTTTACGCTCATGGCAAACACCAGGCCAGCGTCTTTTGTTGGAACATCTCTATCGGCGCTGCTGAAAGTGGCTTTTGTGAGACTCTTGGTTGACTCCCCGAGGCTGGGACAGATGGTGGTAACGGCTACATCAAACACTTCGAGCACGTCGTCGCCCATGTTTACTGAAAACCATGCACTGGCTGACTTGGCTGTTGTTTTTTGAGTCTCAGGATTCTGAGGGGTGTTGTCATCGTCATCACCACCGCAAGCGGTGAACCCTGTGGTCATTGTGCCGCAAACGAGGATGGCGGCAAGCATCTTAATGTAATTCTTTTTCATTGTGTTGTTTGATTATATAAGTAAATAATTTGTGTTATGTCGAAACGTTATGGCTTGGCCTTTGTGCTGTCGTAGGTGGGCTTTATCAAAAAGTCATAGCCGGATTAGAGTCGAGCCGAGTTTGCCGAGCTGAATGGCATAGACACCCTTATAGAGGCCACTAAGACTGATGCGGCTTTGCTGCACCGTGGTATTCTGGAGCACAGTGCCCGAGAGACTATAGACGGTGACGGGTGTGCCTTCTTCAGCACCGTCGGCATAGAGCACGTTTCCGGCAAGGCGGAAGGTGACATGCTCAGGCTGGTTCTTGCTCAGCGAGGGAATGGCTGTTGACAGGCCGAGTATGCTGCAGAGTCCGGCGTAGGCATCGATAATGCCCGCTCCTGAGTGGTTGTTGGGAATGGGCTCTATGGCGTGCGACGTATTTTTGATGACGCTGAGCACATCGTCAGGTGTCAAGTCGGGCTTGGCTTGCAGCCACAGGGCTACGATGCCCGCCACGGTGGGCGAGGCCTGCGACGACCCAGACTGGCCTGTCCACGTCTCTTTGGCATCACTACCCTCAATGTCGTATGTCTCTACCACCTCTTCTTCATTATTCGGATTGTACCAGTTACCTGAAGAGATGATACTTCCCGGTGCCGACACGTCGGGCTTGTTGCGGCCGTCCCAGGTGGGTCCCCACGACGAGGTGGGATTCATCACGCCAGTCTGAACGTCCGTAACCGTTTTTTCCAATTCTTCGCTATAGTAATAATCATTCGGCAGAACGCGGCTGCAATAGTTGCCCACAGCAACAACGTTGGGGAATGCGCCGGGAACTATACTGGTATAGGCATTGGATATGGTGCAGCCTTCAGCAGGGTCGGCACTGGAGATGCTCAGCATTTTACAGAAAGCCTCAAAACTCTGCTCGGCAGTGACCGAAGCCGCGATGTCGAAGGACTTATTAGCTTCCTTGGGAACGAATCTGAGTCTGTAGATGTGCTTGCCGTCGGGAGCATCGTCCAACTGTAGGAAGCTCATCTTATAGGCAGAACGTTCCACGGCAGGCAGCATGCCGTCGGCCAGCTGGGTAGTGGAGAACGTCTCGGTATTGTGTTCTGCCCCCATCCATATATCAAGAGTGAACGACAGTGCACCGCCCGTTTTCCAGATGATGTCATAGTTCATCGGCATGGTTCGTCCTTTGAAGTCAATGCTCTCCGTCAAGTTACTGCCTGAATGGAAATAGCTTTTCGATTCTTCGGGATTCCCCTCATTGCCGTTGGCTGCCACGATAATGCGGCCAGGACCAGTCAGTAGTCCAAAAGCCTCCTGCAGCAGTTTGGTCTCGGTCGAGAAGCCAAGGTTGTTTCCAAGGCTGATGTTGACGACTAAAGGCTGTTGATGCTCTGTGGCATAGTCGGTCATGTTCTTCACACTCGTCAGCAGGTAGTCGGAATAGAGTTCGTATGCCCGTTCGGAAAGAGGATTCACCGCTGCGTCGGCGAAGAGGATGTCGCTCTCAGGAGCCATACCGCGGTAGCGGCCTGAACCAGTGGCAATGCCTGCCACATGGGAGCCATGGTTGGTGGCTCCAACGCCGTTACATGTGGAATAACTGTACTTACGGGCCAGGATGTCTGCAGCATTGGTCAGCACCACGGGTTCCGGCTCTCCGTCGTTGTCGTCGAAATCCCACACCTTGCGGAAACGGGGCTGGCCATTGGCATCGAGAAAGGTGGGGTGGTTGTATTGTATGCCGGCGTCAAGGACTCCCACAATGATCCCCTTTCCAGTATAGGCCTGTGGCAGAGGGTTGTCTCCGTTAGTCACGGGGTTTACATTAGCGGCTATTCGTGCTTCATCCAGACAGAAGTGGAAGCCACCCTCCTTCTCCATGCGTACCACGCGGGAGTCGGCAGCCGCTTTTGCAATCTGGCTGACGGGAACGTCAACCACGGCAATATGGCCTAAGTCCGTCACCATCCGCATACCATAGTCATCGCACACCTGAGCCATCTGCTGGGCATCGGTGACTTTCATGATAAGACTGAGGTGTGATTGGCTGTCGGATGTTCTGCGGACGAGACGCCCGTGCTCCCAGCGGGCGGTAGCGACATCTTCCGTCAGCATCCCGCGCAGATCACCAGAGAGTTTAAACGTCTGTGCTGTCATGTCGGTCATGCCCAACAGCAGCAAAATACTTAACATTAAGCGAGTAATTGTTTTCATAATGCCCTTTATTTTTATCTTCCCGAACTGCCTGCAAAGATACGAAGAAAATGTATAACTTCCAAGGGAAAGGGGCAAAAATGTTTTGAAAGAGGAATATTACACCGTACAGTATGCCACCGAGGGCCTTTCACAGAATCTCTTCGTCAGCAAATACCGCCTCCAGCTGCCGTCTGAGGACGATATCAAGCAATACCTGCTTGAGAACATTTCAGAAGAGAAGTTCAAGGAACTGAAGGAAGAAGAAAGTGGTCAGTAGAACCGCATCCCTAATGATTCTTTTTTGAAGTGTCCGCTTTTATTCTTGTTACCACAACATCAGCAAAGCCCCCAACCTTTAATTGGTCAGGGGGCTTATATTACTGCGGTTCCTCTTCTTGCTGTTTCCTTGCGTTGGCAGGGGTCTTGCCTAATATGATGTCGACGATGACGCCAATGTCCGTTACGGTGATTTGTCCGTCGCCGTTGGCGTCTCCAGGCAGATATGTTTTCGGTATGAATATTCCACTTACTGTTACATCATGGTCAGGCATTGTTGCCGGTATTTCGCTCCATCCAGCGAAAATATAGCCAACCTTAGTGGGTACAGGCTCAGGAGTAATCGTGGTACCATATTCTATCTCGTAAGTTTTGTAGTCAGCATCGTCAACTTTGTAAATGAGATTGTATTTGTTAACGATGAATGAGCCCGTAATTGTCACATCGTGAGCTGGCATAGTCTCTGGAATCTCACTCCAACCACTAAAAGTGTATCCCTCTTTCTGAGGAATCTCCTCGACATCAATAGTTGTATTACTCTCTACGTCATAAGACTTATATACCACACCATCGACTAAATATGTAAGACAATAATAATTCATTGTTGTTGATACATTGTTAAACTCATTCCAAGGGGTGGTTTCTTGATACTCACTGGCAGATTCGTCGGGCACATGTAGTCTTGTGTAGCCGACATATGAGTCACTGAAAGCATTTGCAGCAGTATTAGGAACCGTTTTAGCAAAGCAATATACGTCAATTAAATCCGTACATCTACTAAAGGCATTTTGACCTATATTTTTAATTGAATGTCCAATTGATATGGTTTTTAAACTAGTACAACCAGAAAAAGCGGAACTCTCAATTGTTTCAATATTATTCGGTATTATTACATCTTTTAGGCTAGTACATCCGTAAAATAATCCATAACTGATTTTATTAATATTATTTGGAATAGTTAAGGAAGTAATTCCCGAACAGCCCGAAAAAGCATGTCCGCCAATCGAGACAACGCTATTAGGAATATCCAAGGAAGTAATTCCCGAACAGCCTTGAAAAGCATCTCCGCCAATCGAGACAACGCTGTTTGGTATGGTAACGGAGGTAAGACTTTTGCAATATGAGAAAGTATAATCACGAATAGACGTTACGCTATTAGGTATAATTAAATTATTTAGTTCCTCTCCGTTAAAAAATAAATGATGAGCATAAAATAGAGGATTTGCCCAAGGATCATTAAATGACATTTCACACCAAGCCTTAATGTCAGTAATATGAACAGAAGTCAAACTTGTGCAATCACTAAATGCTTGGCTACCAATAGATGTTACAGACTCATTAAAAGTCACAGTTTCAAGATTTTTACAGTTATCGAATGCGTAATTTCCAATGGTCGTAATAGTATTAGGAATGATGACAGATATGAGTCCTTTATAACCGTAAAAAGCATAATTACCAATAGATTCAACGCTGTTGGGAAGAACCAAGTTTTTAACGTAATTTCCGTTCAGAACAAAGTAGCGGGCGCAATATAGAGGATTAGACATACTATTTTTAAAAATAATTCTGCACCATGCATCAATATCAGTGATAAATACAGAATTCAGATTTCTACAATAATTAAAAGCATTTGCACCTATTAATGAAACTGACTCCCCTATAGTAACTGAGGTTAATTGACTATTCGAGAAAGCATCTTCTGCCACAGATTCAACTCCTTCACCTAATGTAATTTCTTTAATGAATGAGTTATTATTAAACCATTTACCAACTGCCTTGCAATGTAAGACTATGCTATACGAATTGCAATTTCTAAAAGCATCATCACTGATGGACACGCCGTTAGAGATGGTCAGTGAACTAAGATTTGACCCATTAAATGCAGAATTACCAATTAAAACATTATATTCAATTCCCTCGTATGTAATCTTTGATGGGATAATCAAATCACCTGAGTAACCATTAGGGTTCCTTATCACTGTTGCCTCTTTAATTTTTGAGACCAAATTATAATAGATACCATCAATCTCCACCGCCTCAGCATTTGCCATCAGGGGCAGGAGCATCATCAATAGTGATAATAGTGTTTGTTTCATTTGCTATAGTTTATTTGAGTTTTTTGATTTCGATTAAAATTGACACAAAAAGAAAACGTGGACTACTTACTTCGTCTACGTTCCAAAGGTATCGGCAAACACCTACAAGTTTTAACGAGTAAAAGCCCACGCCATTGGCGTGAGCATCCATGCTTTTACTCTTACTTGTTTTGAAATTTTGCCGATTTCTTGGAACAAGAATCAAAGCGGACGCTTCAACGTATATGTCCTTATTGTTGTTGCTATGTCATAGGCTAAAAGAATTTAATTTGTTGATACCTCTTTACTTAACTCTTCTATAAAATGGTCGATAGCCCTTTTCAAAGGGGCGACCTCATTATTAACGATCCAAAATATCTGGTCAGCATCAATATCGAAGTAATGATGCGAGATAATGTCTCTGAGTCCCTTTACCTGCTTCCATGGAATGGCCGGATATGTGGGAAGCAACTCTCCATGAGTCACTTTATCATGATTCTTAAGACTCTCTCCTATGGCTATCAGTAACATACATGTGGCATCCAACAAAATCATACCATCTGACGAACCAAGAAAATCGTCAACGTTATAGACTCTCTTGGTTCGCTCTTGCAATTTCTCTATGGCCGACTGAATGTCATAAAGAATATCAAGAGCCAGACTTCTATCTTCAGAAGACAACAATTCCATCGCGTTCGATTCTCTGTCTTAGACGTGGATTCAGATTCTTGTGATTACGTATGATGTCAACAGGCCGTTGGAAGACACTTGCAAGGTAATCCTTGGCTTCCATCAGGACAAAGGGGTTTGGAGTCTGGGTTTCGACGAACACATCCACATCACTATTCTCCGTCTGTTCGCCTCTTGAAACGGAACCGAACAGCCGCAGCGAACGGATGCCGAACTGTGAGCGTAGTTCGCCGGCATGTGCAGAAATCAGGTCAACGTATTCCTTTGTTGTTCTCATCGCCTGCAAAGATAGGAATAATAATTGAAACTTCCAAGGAAAAGGGACAGAAAAAGTCACGGCGATATAAAAAGGTTACATGGTTACAGTTGTAACCGTAACCGAATACACAAGAGACACTCTTCGCAGAGACCTCCGCAAAGCACTTGAGCACCCGCTCGACCTCTGGTCGCTCTTGCTACCGCAAGAACGTAGCGCAAGAAAGCGGCAGAGCCGAGCGCCTTTTGTGTACAGGTGTTACAGATACATTCTCTACACCCCCAATTTTTCCACTTTTAAGTGTAACATGTGTAACAAAAGATAGTCTATAGAGATATATCACTGTAAGACAGACTGTTAGAAGCCTCAAAGCTGTGTTACACATCTGCTACACATCTGTTACACATCGAATTCCGATTCACATGTGTAACAGATTCGCACTACAAAAGGTCAGTTTGGCATGCTAACTCTATGACTTAAGCGTGCTAACTCTATGACTTAGGCATGCTAAGTCATAGACTTGGCGGTACTAATTAATTATACAACAAGTCAAATGACAGTATCGCATGACGAAGTAGGGTTTACCGTAAGTAAACTCGGCGTTTAGTCGGAGTAAACTCCCCTTTTAGTCCGGGCAAACTCCGAGTTTAGTCGGAGTAAAATTACCTGACAACCACCTTGCGACCACGGTGGATGTAGAGCCCCTTCTTGGTGGGCCGGGCGCGGAGCTGACGGCCATCGAGGGTGTACCATGCATCGTTGGTGGCGGAAGACTCCGTGGTGGCCATGTCAAGCTCGGAGATGCCAGTTGGCGCCGGCTGCTCGACGGGTAGGCTGTAGGAAGAGTAGATGTTGGTCTTGGCAATGGTAGGGACGTTCATCGTGTAGATGTCGTCGGCGCCGTCGGGGTAACGGCCAACGGTCTCGTCGGCCTTCATTTCGGGATAGACGAAGCGGTCGGTCCAGGAACCGTCGGCAGCCGTGAGCAGCAGCTCGTCGCCCTCCTTCTCAAGCTTGAACTGGCTGAACAGCTGTGTCTTTGTGTTACGCTTGTCGCACCAGATGATGAGGTAGCCGTGGGCAGGAATGATGGTCGAGGCCTGGGTGTCGCCCTTGGTAATCTGATACTTCTGGGGCTTCTCGGGGTTGTCGGTTAAGTACATGCCCTCGACATCGATAGGCTTGTCGGTGGTGTTGTAGAGCTCCACCCAGTCGTCGCGCTTGAAGTATTCGTTGACGTAGATGTCGTTGTCGGGGCTTACCTCGTTGATGCGGACGAGGGGGGTGCCCTCAGCGGGGGAACCGCTGAGGGCTCTGTCAAAGGTGGCGGTGAGTGAGACGGTGGCATCGGCGGGCAGGTCGATGACGGCGTCGGCGATGAGCTCTTCGTCGCTGCTGGCTCCCATGGTGGTGAGAAGCTCGCCGGTCCAGAACAGGTCGCCGGAGGTGTAGCTGGTGTTGTGTACCTCGACGGCAATGACGTTGTCGCCCTTCTTGAAGAGGGTGGGCGAGAGGTTGATGGTTCCCGTCATGGGGTCGTCGGCTGCATAAGTTTGCGAGAACGTGGTGTAGTTGACGGTACCGCTGCGCATGTTGACGCGGGCGGCCTCCTGACCGTTGACCCAGACGACGCAGCCATCGTCGACCTGATAGTTGAGCAGGAAGGCGTCGGCGGCAGTAGGCTCGGCGTTGAGGCTGAATGTCTTGCGGAAATAGGTGGTGGGGTTCTTCTGCTGAGGGTCGGAGCCGTAGCTGACGGTGGTTTTTACGCCCTCCATCTTGTAGCCCAAGGGTGCGTAGCCGCTGCTCCATGTGGCATCGTTGAAGGTGGCGTTGTGCCAGTTGGCAGGAAGCTCGCCCTTGTCGTAGTACTTCCAGGCGTCGCCGTAGCCGATGATGCTGACGGTGGAGCCCGACGTCTTCTTCCAGCCGGCAAAGGTGTAGCCGACGGGTGCCTGGGCTTCTAAACGGACAGGTGCGAAGAGATAGCCGTTGAACATTGACCATTCTTGCGTCCCGTTGGTAGCAAGCGGCCTTTGGCCGAGCGGACCATTGACCATTGAAGCGTGGCCACTGGGCACCTTGATGCCGTTGACGGTGAGGGTGGCGCCTTCGATGTCGGCGCTAAGTTGCACTTTCTGACGGCTGACGGCGCTGAGCTGCATGGGCTGATACTGCTGCAGTTGGCGTGTCATCTCGTCGACACGCGTCTTCAGCTTTTCCTTAATCTTATTGGCAGAGTTGTCGGGAAGCTTGCCGTCGTACTGCGACATGGGGCGCATGGCATCGGCCAGTTCGTTGACGATGGCTGTGGCCCGCTCGCGCTCGAAGACGCTACCGCCGACGATGCAGAAGGTGTCGATGAACTTGCGGCGGTACTCGTCGTGCTGTAGCAGGTTGAGGAACATCTGCACCATTTTCACCCATTTGTAGTCGTTGAGCGACGACTTCAGGGTGTGGTCCCAGATGTTGAAGGAGTAGTCGAGGTCGAAGCAAACGAAGCGGAAACGGCCGTCGTGCTGGCTGCGGTAGGCCTTGACGTTGTTGTTGGGCCAGTCGTCGTTGCCGATAAACAGCTCGGCTGCCATATAGTTGGTGAACTCGTCGATGTCGAGCAGCGTCTTCACCTCGTCGTACACGCCCTCGTCGTTGATGCGCTCGCTGAGGTCCACCAGCCGCTGGTAGGCCTCGTCGTTGCCGTTCTTGAACTTATCGTTCTCAAACATATCGATTTCCTCGTCGTCGTAGCCCCAGTTGGCATAGACGAACTTGTCGTTGTTGGGCTCACGAAGGTTGAGCACCCCCTTGAACTTGCCGTTGACGTACTCGGCCACCTGTACGAAGCTCTGCACGTCGATGTCGATGCCTGAGCGATGGATGATGGTGGTGAGGGCGGGATCCATGAACCGGGAGCCTGAATAGACGTCGTTGCCGCCATTGCGCACCAGCAGGGTCTTGCTGCGGATGTAGGGCTTTTGTTCAGGGAAGAAGGGGTAGTCAAGGTGGTTCAGACCGTCGAATACCTTGTTGGACTTGAGCTTCATGGAACGCGGGCTGTTGGAGCGTGTCCATCCGCCTGAGATGCTGACGTTGACATCCTGATTGAAGAGCATGCCCTCGGTGGGACTAATGTAACTGAAGTTGACGGGGCGGTCCCACGGCTGATTCCAGTTGACAGGATCGTCTCTGCCGTTGCCTGTGATGCCATTGGTGCCCTTCACGTCGATGCCCCACATCGGGTCGGTGAAGTAACGCTCGTCGCCGACGATGGAAACGATGGGGATGGTGTATTCGTTGGTGGTCTGGATGAAGCTACGGGTGACGGGCACGCTGGGCAGACGGCCATTCTGAAAGAGCCGGAACACATAGTTGGTGGTACGCGTGACGGTAAACAGACCGTCCTTGCTCTCCTGACAGTTGCTGTTGGTCTGCAAAGTGGGCAGGCTGCCGTCGGTGGTATACATCAGCGTGGTGCCTTTTGGAGGCTGCCGACGCTCACCACAGGGGCTGCGAGACGTTCGGAGGCAAACGCGGACGTGGCGTTCGAGGCGCCGGGAGTAGGAGTGGCCGTCCAGCCCCACTCGTCGCCGCCGTCGGTCTTGCGGGCCCATGACGTGCGGCTCATGGCCTCGGGGTAGTCCGCGCTGGTCACGAGCTGTCCGTTCTGGTCGCTCAGATAGATGGTGCCGCCGTCGCAGTCGAGATGAAACGGCGCCTGTGTCTCGAGGATGTCGTTAGAGCCCAGCCATACAACCTTATAGCCCTTAGCTGGAATGCTGCCAATGTCGGCTGGTAACTGCCAGTAAGTTAGTGCGTTGGGTCGGCCACTGAGGTACATGCCAGCGAGGTTGATGGACTGCTCCGTAGGGTTATAGAGCTCTATCCAACTATCGAAGTTGTAGGCGGGGCTCATCACTGTGCCTACGTTCGCAGCCATCAGCTCGTTGATGATGATGGCACAAATTGTGCTGATCATTTCTTGATATACTTACGTGTTATGCTGTTGCCCTGACTGTCGGTATAGCGCACGATGTAGGGACCGGCGGGAAGCAAGTCAAGTGACGGCACACGTTGTCCGGCAATGGTGTAGATGTCGGTTCTGACAATGTCCTGCAAACCGGTTTCGGTCTGGGCAGCCATATCGCTGATACCAGTTGGGTCGGCATTGCCGGCTGGTAAGCTATAGGTAGAGTAGATGTTGGCCTTGGCAATGGTGGGAACGTTCATCGTGTAGATGTTGGCACCACCGTCGGGATAGCGGCCAACGGTCTCGTCGCTCTTCACCTCGGGATAGACAAAGCGGTCGGTCCAGGAACCGTCGGCAGCCGTGAGCAGCAGCTCGTCGCCCTCCTTGGCGAGCTTGAACTGGCTGAACAGCTGAGTCTTCGTGTTGCGCTTGTCACACCAGATGATGAGGTAGCCGTGGGCAGGAATGATGGTCGAGGCCTGGGTGTCGCCCTTGGTAATCTGATACTTCTCGGGCTTCTCGGGATTGTCGGTCAAGTACATTCCTTCGACGTCGATAGGCTTGTCGGTGGTGTTGTAGAGCTCCACCCAGTCGTCGCGCTTGAAGTATTCGTTGACGTAGATGCCGTTGTCGGGGCTTACCTCGTTGATGCGGACGAGGGGGGTGCCCTCAGCGGGGGAACCGCTGAGCGCTCTGTCAAAGGTGGCGGTGAGGTCGACGGTATTGTCTTTGGGCATTTCAATCTCGGCATCGGTGCTGAACATGGTGCCCCCCTTCTTCCATCCGGCAAAACTGTAGCCGGCTGGAGCCTCGGCACGCAGCGTGACGGGAGAGAAGAGATGACCGTCGAAGTCGGCATAGGGCACGTTGATGCCGTTGACGAAGAGCTGTGCGCCCTCGGTGTCGGCATTCAGGGTGACCTCCTGTGCAGCCTCGGTGAGCTTGGCGTAGGAGAAGTTCTTCAAGTGGCCGGCCATCTTCTTGGAGCGGCCCTTCAGCTTGGTCTTGATGACATTGGCAGCCTTGTCGACGTTGTGGCCGGTGCTGACGCCGCCCCAGCCGCCAGTATTCTTCATCAGTTGGCACATGTCCTTCACGTTGCCCGCAAGCTCGTCGACAATCTTGCTGGCACGGTTAGGCTCGAAGACGCTACCTGCTATTAGACAGAAGGTATCGATGAACTTGCGGCGGAACTCGTCGCGGCTCATGAGGTTAAGCAGTAGGTTGACGATTTCCTTGTTGAGGTTGCCCTCGTCGTACACCCTGTCGGCATCCTTGAAGCGCAGGAAATACTTGAAGGGGTCGTCACCGTCCTTGTTGAAATTACGTGTGGCAAAGGCGTAGTCGAGGTCGAAGCTGATGAAGCGATAGCGGCCGCCGTTGCGACTACGATAGGCTTTGATGTTGTTGTTGGGCCAGTCGTCGTTGTCGAGGAACATGGTGACGGCCATGTAGTTGGTAAACTCGTCAATGTCAAGCAGCGTCTTCAGTTCGTTGTAGGCTGCGTCGTCGGTGGCATTCTCGGCCAGCTCGAAGATGCGGTTGAGCACGCTGTCGGTACCGTTCTTCATCTTCATGTTCTCAAAGGCGTCGAGCTCCTCGTCGTCGTAACCCCAATTGGCGTATGCGAAGTCGTCGTTGTTAGGCTCACGCAGGTTGAGCACGCCGCGCAGTTCGCCGTTCACATATTCTATAATAGGTACGTAAGACTGCACGTCGACATCGATGCCCGAACGCTGGATGATGGTTTCCAGAGCTGGGTCCATGAAGCGGGCGTCGTTGGACCACACGTCGTTACCGCCGTTGCGCACCAGCAGCGTCTTGCTGCGAATATAGGGCTTTTGCGGGAAGAACGAGTAGTCGTAGTGGTTCTGACCGTCGAATATTTTGCTGGCTTTCAGCTTGAACGAACGGAAGCTCTGTGAGCGGGTCCATCCACCTGAGACCTTGATGTTGACGTCCTGGTTGTGGAGCATCTCGCCGTCGGGGCTGATGTAGCTGAAGTTCACAGGGCGGTCCCAGTCGCAGTTGTAGTTCTTGGGCTGGTTCTGACCGTTGCCGGTCTTGCCGTTGGTGCCGTCGCCGTCGCAGTCGAAGCCGATCTTCGGGTCTGTAAAGAACTTCTCATCGCCCACAATCGAGACGATGGGTAGCGTGTAGTTGTTCGACGTTTGGATATACGAGCGGGTAACGGGAACGCTGGGCAAATAGCCGTCCTGATACAGGCGAATGGTGAGGTTGGTGGTCTCGTTGAAGGTGAACTGTCCGTCCTTGCTCTCCTTGGTAGGCTCTTCGCCGTAGCCCTCGGGCAATGACTCCCACGAGATGTCGTCGAAGTAGAAGTTGTTCTCCAGTTTCTTGTCTTCGTTCAGGTTGAAGGCAATGCACTTCAGGGAATAAGAAGAGTTGCCTCCCCACCAGTCAAACTGCTCTCCGGACTGATCGCTAGTGATTACATCTTCGCAGACGATTTCCGTCCATTCGGTAGTCACGTCGTAAGTGCCTTTCAGCATGGTGACGGGCGTAGAAGTGCCTCCGCCCCAGCCCCATTCCTGTATCACGATGTCCTCGCCAGGCTTCTTCTGGGCGTAGGCCTTTATCTTGGCCGCCTTGTCAGCACGTACTTTCATGCTGAAACGATAACGTATGTTGGTTTTCCACGTGTAGTTGGGCGTATAGACGTAGAACTGCGTCTGTGAAGCCTTACTGGCATTAGCAACGGCGTGTACCTTGATGCCACGAGAGTCGTTCGCTCCTGCACCGTCGGTTATTTTCTTGGTGATACTATTGCCCTCGCCGTTCTTGTATTGTAGGCAGCTGACGTCTGTGTCCTCGCAGTCGCCGTTCTTAACTTGTTGTTTCCAAGGTATCACCACTTCACCTTCTACGGGTGCCGCCGGCAGACTACCGTCGGTAGTGTACATAAGGTGGGCGCCCTCAGGAATGTCGACCTTGACTTTGATATTGCTCTTGAAGAGCGTGCTGCCCTTGTCGACTACGGGGGCGGCGAGCCGCTTCTCGGCAAACTTGGCCGTTGCGTTACTCATGCCAGGCGTGTAGTTGGCAGTCCAGCCCCACTCTTCGCCGCCGTCGGTTTTGCGAGCCCAAGAGGTGCGGCTAAGTGCCTCAGGATAGGACTGCTTGGTAATGAGTGTACCGTTTTTGTCGCTCAGGTAGATGGTGCCACCGTCGCAGTCGAGCTTGAAGGGTGCCTGGTTGCTCTTGAGGTCGTTGGAACCAAGCCAAACGACCTTGAAACCCTTGGCAGGAACCTCGCCCATGTCGTTGGGCATCTGCCATAGCTTGAGGTTCTGGCTGTTGTCGCTCAGATAACATCCGGCCAGGCTGACGGCCTGGTCGGATGGGTTGTACAGCTCTATCCAGCTGTCAAAATTGATGGCGGGGCTTATCTCCTGACCCGCATTGCTGGCCATCAATTCGTTGACAACCAGAATAACTGATAATAATGCTGAAAACATATCTTCTTTAATTCTCTAACTTCTTAACTTCTCTAACTTCTTAACTTCTCTAACTTCTCTACCTCCTTACATCATTTTACTGTGAAGTCGAAGCTCTTCAAGTCCTTGTCGAGCGACGACGTACCATAGAGGATTTTGTATTGTCCGGGTTTTACGCTCAGTTCGTCGATAGCCTCGTCGTAGTATTCGAAGGCCTCGCCGTCGAGGCTGATAGTGGCAGTCTTGGTCTCGCCGGGATTCAGCGAGAGCTTCTGGAAGCCTTTGAGGGCCTTGATGGGAGCCCCCTCGTCGCCGAGGCGCTTCACATAGACCTGAACGGTCTCCGTACCTTCGCGCTTGCCGGTATTGGTGATGGGAACGGTAATGGTAACCTTGCCATTCTTCTTCATCGACTTGGCCGACAGCTTACCCTGTCCCGTTGTAAAGGTCGTATAGCTCAGACCGTAACCGAAGGCATACTGGGGCTGGCCGGTGAAGTAACGGTAGGTGCGGTTCTTCATCGAGTAGTCCAGGAAGTCGGGCAGGTCGTCGTTAGAACGATAGAACGTGACGGGCAGCTTGCCGCCAGGGTTGTAGTCGCCGAAAAGCACCTCGGCCAGCGCCTTGGCACCACCCTGACCGGGATACCAGGCCTGCAGCAGGGCATCGTACTGACCCTCGACCGAACCGAAGGCAATGGCTGAACCTGAGCAGTTGACGAAGACGACGGGCTTGCCGGTCTTGTGCATAGCCTGAACGAGCAGCTGCTGTACCTTCGGCAGTTCGATGGTCTGCTTGTCGCCGCCTTCGCCCTCCATACGGGCAGAGATACCGCCAATGATGATGATGGCGTCGGCTACGCTCACTTCTTTGGCAAGGTCGGTGAAGTCGGCCAACTTGCGCTCGCAAATGTCGCCGCGCAGCATGGCGAACTGTCCGTTGCCGCGACGGTACTCGATGACCACGTCGTAGTCCTTACCCTGTTCGACGTTGAACGACTTGTATTCGGCACCCCGGCGTCCGAAGCCGAAGCCACGGCGTGGACCACCTCCCTTGTTCTCCTCGACGACCTCACCATTCACTTTCAGGATGTAGCCGTTGTCGGTACTCAAGGTGTACTTCATCTCACCCGTGAACGTAGCGGTGTACTTACCGCTGATGCGCACGGCGAGGTTATCGTTGCTGATGCCCTCGGCAAAGCCCCAGGCACCAAAGGTCGAGAAGTTCAGTTCGTTGTAGTAGCCGCTCTTCTCGGGGTTCTCGAAGTTGGTGTCCCTGTCGTTCCAGAACTCTACGAGCACGCCCTTGCCGTCGTTGAAGTCCTGAAGGTGGTGGATAGTGGTATACTCATCGTTCAATTCACAAGCCTTCTGATAGATGATCTTGGTGTTGGGCAGGGCAGCCTTGATGCCGCTGAGTAGCGAGTGCTGATGGGCCTCGGTAGGCGTGCCGCCGTAGTTACCGTTGAGCAGCTCGACGTCGTCGGCGTTAGGACCGAGGACGGCCAGCGTCTTGATGTTCTTCGAGAGCGGCAGCACGGCATTGTTGTTTTCCAACAGCACCATCGACTCGCGGGCAGCCTGGGTAGCTAACTGGTCATGCTTTTCGCTGCTGATGACGTCGGGGCCGAGTTTTGCCCAAGGCAGCATGTCGGCAGGGTCGAACATACCTAACTCAAAGCGGCCTGTGAGCGTCTTGCGCAGATGGGCGTCGAGGTCGGACTCCTTGATGAGACCTTGCTTCAGACCTTCGGTAAGCGACATGAAGACCTTACCACACTCCAGGTCGGTACCGTTCAGCACGGCGTCGACCGAGGCAGAGAGCCCGTCCTTGTGGGTCTCGTGCTGTCCGCGGTTGAAGAAGTTGTTGATGGCGTCGCAGTCGGTCAGCACGATGGCATCGTAGCCCCACTTGTTGCGCAGGATGTCGATAAGCAGACGGTCGCTGGTGCAACAGGGCTTGCCCTCGAAGCGCTGGTAGGCGCACATCACCTCGCGCACGTTACCTTTCTTGACCAATGTCTTGAACGCAGGCAGGTAGGTCTCCCACAGGTCGCGGTTGGTCGGTTCCACGTTCATGGAGTGGCGCAGGGGTTCCGGACCGCTGTGTACGGCGTAGTGCTTGGCACAGGCATGGGTCTTGAAATAATGATCGTCGTTGCCCTGCATGCCGAGTACGGTCTGCAGGCCAAGCACGGCGTTCATATACGGATCCTCACCACAGGTCTCCTGACCGCGTCCCCAACGGGGGTCACGGAAGATATTGACATTGGGACACCAGAATGTCAGCTCGGGGTTACCTGGATAATAGGTCACGCCCATGGGTACGTTGAACAGCTTGGGGTCCTTATGGTCGGTGCGGTTCCAGTTGGCACGAGCCTCGTCGCTGACCTGTGAGAAAACGTCGTAGACCAGCTTTTCGTTGAAGGCGGCTGCCATGCCGATAGGCTGGGGATAGACGGTATAGCCTCCTTGGCGCACACCGTGGCAAGCCTCGCTCCACCAGTTGTAGGACGGAATGTCGAGACGGTCGATACTGATGGACTTGTTCATCATCAGTCCAACCTTCTCTTCGGGTTTCAACATGCCGAGCAGGTTTTCTACGCGGTCAGCGGTAGGCATCTTCGGATCCTGCCAGGGGTACTTGTTCTGGGCCGACGCTGTGGTCAGGGCCATCATGGCGGTCAAAGCCGCCAGCATTGTCTTTTTCATCATTGATTGTCAAGTTATGAGTGTTGATTAACTAATTTAGAATCCGCCGCCGAAACCGCCACCGCCTTGCGGGAACTGTCCACCGCCGAAGCCGCCACCACCAGGACGACCGCCACCAAAACCGCCGCCGGGACGGCCACCGCCGCCACCGCCAAAGCCTGGGAACTGAGGATCGGGCTGTTTCTTGATGTCAAACAGCAGCTTGACGAGTGCGCGACGACGCTGAGTCCACGTAGGATAGTCATCGGCTTTCAGGGTGTTGATGCGGAAACCGGGCATCTGCATGCCGCCACCGCCACCACCGCCCATGAAGTCCATGGAGCTGGTCGTAATAATGCAGGGCTTGGCTTTGCCGTCAGCAATGAGACGGTCGGTAATGGCATCGGCACCACCCACCTTGAACCAGCTTTCCATCGTATCGCCCTCGCCGGGAACAAGTTGGATGAATACCGGCATTGTACGGCCTTGCTGGGGCATGGGTGAGGTGTACCAAGCTTCCTGACGCTCAAGGTCGTAGCCGATGCGACCGTGCTCAATGTCGCCTTGTGAAGCAAAATTGAAAGGCGATCTGGGATTGTCGGCTATGCTGAATTTGAAACCTTGGTCGGGCGAGAGATACATGTTGCTGGGGTCGGCAACGGGAGTGCCATCGACGATGAAGCAGTACTTAAAGGTCTCGAAGAGATACTCATGAAGGGTGGCTGACCATACACCGTCGGAGTCGCGAACCATGGCCATATTCATCGGCAACATCTCGCACTCTAACTCCACCTGCTTGGCCTCGGGAGCCTTGAAGCGGAAGGTGATGCCCTCTTCGGAGTATTCCGGTGAGATGATGGGACGCGGGAACAGACGGGCCATGACACCAGGCGTGAACTGCTGCTCCTGACCGGTCTTGGCGGGTGCGGGCTTGCCTTCCTTCATGGCTGCCTCAGCTGCTTTCTTATTAAACAACAGTGGCAAGGTCTTGTAGAGGAAGTACTTGGCATTCATCCAAGTGTGACCATACTTGTCGGTAGTGAACTCCTTCACGCTCTTGATGCCCTTCGTGTCAAGGAACTCCATGTAGTCGCGGGCGTTGCCGTATAGGAAGTCATCGGTACCCACGCCGAGCCAGAAGAGGTGAATCTTCTTGTTCGTGTCGTCGGCATTGTCGTAGACGTTGGCAATGTCGGTAGAAGTGAATGAGCTATAGGAGCAGAGGTACGAGAACTTGTCGAGGTTCGACAGTCCGTTGAACAAGGCCTGGTTGCCGCCACGCGAGAAACCGCCAATAGCACGGTTGTCGCGGTTGTTGATGGTACGGTAGTTCTTCTCGATGTAGGGCATCAGGTCGTTGATGAGGTCCTTGCTGAAGACATCACCTCCGAAACGCGTTTGCGGAGCGCCCGAGGGAGTGGCCCCCTCTTCAGCGGGCTTGGGAGGCAACAGCTTGGTCGGGTTACCGTATGGCAGTACTACAATCATCTCCTTGGCCTGCTTGTCGGCAATGAGGTTGTCGAGGATATAGTTCACTCGGCCTACCTTGTAATAGACCTCCTCAGTATCGGTCGTGCCGCTGATGAGGTAGAACACGGGGTACTTCTTCTGATCTCCCATGTTGAACTGCATGCCCATCGTGTTATAACTGGGTGGCAGATAGACAACGGCAGTATTGGTGCCGCCGAGGCTCTTGGAGTAATAGTGGATGTACTCAATACGTCCGTGAGGCACGTCCTTGATGTCGTGAGGCAGCGAACCGTTGCCGGAAATCTCAAGAAGGCTGTTCTTAAAGCCTTCATTGGGGAAATACTGCGGATTCTCGGGGTCCATGATGCTCACACCGTCGACAATGTAGCAATACGGATACATGTCGGGGGCGACAGGACCAAGGGTTACCGTCCATGTGCCATCAGCACCACGGGTCATGTCTTTCCGACCGGCAAACTGCACGTCGACCATGACGTTCTTAGCAGAATCGTTTTTGTACTGAAATGTGACTGTCCCGTCGGCATTGGGGCGGGGCTGAGCCATCGCTGCTATCGTGGAGAGCAGCATGGCTGACAGGAAAACTACAGTTCTTTTCATAGCTCTAAGTTTTTAATCGTCGATTAATTTGCAGCAAATTTAGAAAAAAAATACGAAGTATGTCACTCTTTTTTATATTTTTTAGCTTTTTATGCCCTTTTGGAACAAGTAGAAAACAATGTGATACATTCGGAGGGCACTACTTCGCTTTTTCTTTCGTATCTTTGTGCCCATTAAACTTTGAATACAATGAAGAATTATTTGTTGATGGCGGTGGCTCTGCTGTTTGGATTGAACGTATGTTCCAAGACGGTGCCATTCGGAAAAGGAAAGCTGACGGTGACAACCGTGGCAAGTAATGCAGTACGCATACAATATGTAGAAAACGAAACTCAGAGCAATCTGCCTGATTGGATTTACGTCAAGCATGACGAGGTGTCATCGAAAAACATCAATGTTGATGTCGATAATCGTCGCCAATTGTTGACGGTGAAGGACCGAAAGGGTAAGGCTGTGTTTACGGCTACACTTCATCAGATGGCTGGTGAAGAAGCCACTCTGGCCTTTGTCTCGCCCAAGGATGAATACCTTTTCGGACTCGGACAGTTCCAGGACGGCTATTCGAACGTCCGCGGACTGAGCCGTCGGCTGACGCAGGTAAACACCCAGATTAGTCTGCCCATGCTGTTGTCGAGTAAGGGTTATGGCATCCTTTGGAACAATTATGGACTCGTCGATTTCAACCCATGCGACCGCAGCGTTAAACTGACGCGGCGTGAGGGTGAGGGGGCCAGCGAGGTGGTAAACGTCACCACCACAGAGGGTAGCCGTCAGGAGGTGCGCCAGCGGAACCTTTACGAAGCCACTATCGACATTCCAGAGGCAGGAGACTACTCCTTGCTCTTGGATGTTGGTCAGAAAATGGCGCGCCGTCATAACCTTGTCATCGACGGCCAGCCCGTCATCGACATGCAGAACCTGTGGTTGCCGCCGACAACCTCTACCATCGTAAAGCTGACGGCAGGTCAGCACAAGTTGACTGCGGAACTGTCGCGAGGCGATGCGCCCGTGCTTTATTATAACAAGGTAAAGGACGAAACCGTCTTCCGTTCCCCCGTAGCCACTTGTGTAGACTATACGGTGTTCATCGGTTCCGCCGATGAAGTTATTGCCACCTACCGCGAACTGACTGGCCCGTCGCCGTTGATGCCCTCATGGGCTTTGGGTTATATCCATTGCCGCGAGCGTTTCCACTCGTCGCAGGAGATTCTTGAGACGGCCAACCGCTTCCAGCAGGAGCAGATGCCCGTCGACGTGCTCGTGCAGGACTGGCAGTACTGGGGCAAGTATGGCTGGAACTCTATGCGCTTCGACGAAGAGTTCTATCCTGACCCCAAGGCGCTGACCGACAGCCTGCATCGTATGGGCATCAAGTTGATGGTCTCCGTGTGGTCGAAGATTGACAAAAACTCCGAGGTAGGCCGTCAGATGGTGGCCGATGACTACTATATCCCCGGCACCGACTGGATTGACTTCTTCAATCCCGATGCCGCCGCTGCCTATTGGCGAAACTTCAGCGAGCGCCTTGTACCACTCGGCATCGATGCCTGGTGGCAGGACGCTACCGAGCCCGAGAACGACGACCTCGTCGGCCGTCGCGTCAACAATGGCAAGTGGGCTGGCGAACAGGTCCGCAATGTCTATCCCTTGCTGGTCAATAAGACGGTGTATGAGGGACTGGAAAGTGAAAAGTTAAGAGTGAAGAGTGAAGAATTTCCTTCCGGAGTCCTCAAGGGCTCTGGTGAAGGTATGGCGGCAGCAGATTCTTCACTCTTCACTCTTCACTCTTCACTCATACTCACCCGCTGTGGCTTCCCCGGCATCCAGCGCTACGGCTCTGCCCTGTGGAGTGGTGACGTGGGCAACGACTGGGAGACCTTCCGACGTCAGATTGTGGCTGGCCTCGGGGTGCAGGCGGCCGGCATTCCCTGGTGGACGTATGATGCCGGTGGTTTCTTCCGTCCAGGCGACCAGTACACCAATCAGGATTATATCGAGCGCATGCTTCGTTGGATTGAAACCTCGGTCTACCTGCCCCTGATGCGTGTACATGGATATATGAGCAATACCGAACCTTGGAATTATGGTCCTGAGGCACAAGCCATTATCAGCGAGTGCCTGAAGGAGCGTTATCGTCTGAAACCCTATATCGAGAAGTGTGCTGAGCGTATCGCTAAGGAGGGCTACACCCTGATGCGTCCGCTGGTTTTCGACTTTGCCGACGATCCCGAGGCCCTGCAGCAGAAGTATGAGTATATGTTCGGACCGTCGCTCTTGGTCAGCCCTGTCACGGAGCCTGGCGTCAAAGAGTGGAAGACCTATCTGCCGAAGAACAAAGAGGGATGGACCGATTACCGCACCGGTCGCCACTATGACGGCGGACAGACTGTCACAACAGCTGTCGACAAGGCTCACATCCCTGTGTTTGTCAGAGGTGATGCTGTAGTCAATTGACTATGACTTTCTTTCCGTTGCGGATATAAATGCCTCGTCCATAGGATTGCTTGTCCATTCGTCGACCGTTCAGATCAAACATTGGAGTATTGGCCGGCTTTTCAGGTAAGGCGTAAGGCACTTGAATGGAGTTGGGCTGTGGCTCGAAGAACTGCCAGCTGTCGAACTGCACGTTGGTGGCTTTTGAAAAGACGAAGTAGACGCTTTTGACACCAGTGAACAGCGTTGGGTCTAACTCTACCGTATGTTCGCTAATGGTCGTAGACGAAAAGTCAACGGTTGCTGCTGCCTTAGCTGTCTTGCTTGCGAGACGTATTTCTAATGTACCTGTACCTTTCGCATTTAAAGTGAACTTCGAGGCGCCTGTTTCTCCGAAGTCCACCCCACGTAGGAAAGTCCATGCGCCAGCCGCCATCTTGACCTGCAGATTCTTGGAGGCATCGTTACCCAATGTGTTGATGGAAGTGACTTTGGTGATGTTCGTGAAGTCCTCGTAGCTGATGCCGCCACTGGTCGACATGGTTTCAGCTTGCTGCAGTTCGTAGGGGTTTAGTTTCTTGATAGCCGAGATGCCAGTCTTGGACATAGTGACCTTTCCGATTTTCTGTGTCGATTCGTTCACTGTAGCTTTGTTAACACCGATGGAACGGAAGCCGGAGGCGCCAGTTTTCATGGATTGTTCCAACATGGAGGAATGGTAGAACAGGTAATAGTTCCCTTCAAACTTCTGCAGGTGGGTATGGTTGTTGCCGGAGCCAAAACCAAAGCTTCCGGGATTGGCTACATATTCCCCACGATACTCCCATGATTCGGGATCGAGCGGATTGTCGCTTACCATATAGCACATGCTACAGGTCGACGGGGCTGGCTGACCGTTACGCTTGGTAAATTTCGACCAATCGTTGCGGTCGCTCCACGACGTGTTATAGGTGTAGACGAATTTCCCGTCCATGATGTTTAGCTCACTGGCTTCAAACAAATAGGGTGCAGGCATGTTTACGGCCTTACCGTCGACGGCTGTCATCGAAGACTTCAGTTTGGCAATACGTGAGTTGCCGGGCCATAGCTTTGAACCTGTCGACTGGGGGTCGCCACCGCCGAAGGCTATCCATCCGACACCATTTTCGTCGATGACAGCACCAGGGTCGAACACCCAGTTGCAGGGGTCAACACCCGCCATACCGTGACGGATCATCGCTTGACTGTTGGGCGACTTGAAGGGACCCACAGGTGAGGTGGTGCTCTTGATGACACCTACGCTGCCGCCACCATTGGCGAAGTAGATGAAGAATTCATCCACACCTTTGTCCGTGGTACGCCATACGGCCGATGGTGCCCACGACTGTCCGCACCATCCACCGCATACCTTGCCCACATCAATGGTGCCGTGGAAGGTCCAGTTCACCATATCGTCTGTCGAGAATACAACCAGCGACTTGATGTTGCCATAGCCGTTCGAGCCTTTCTTTCCGTTTTTGATGAATTGCTGGTGGTCGTTAGTGCCGTAGACGTAGAGTCGTCCCTTATAGTCGATGGCCGTTGGGTCGGCGCAGAACACGCATGAACTGATGGGGTTGACGTTGCTTGTGCCTTTATAATCTGTAGCCAGCGTCTGGGCGTTAGCGGTCAGACCTGTTGTTAATACGGTGATTGTCAGGAATAGTTTCTTGTACATGGTTTATTAGTTTTGGGTTTTCAGGCTGCAAAGTTACACTTTTTTTCTGACATTCTTATGCCTTTACTGTGTTCTTCACGTTTCTTGATGTCTCAATTATTTTTTTGATTGTTTCTCTTTGGCATGGGCTCACACCTTATTTAATTAGTTTTTTATATCTTTGCATGTTAAATCATGAGAATTGTATTACTAAAAACTATAAAAGACATGAAGAAATTATTACTTTCTGTGGGATTGTTGGGTTTGTCGATGACGGTAAAGGCTCAGCTATCGTCGAATCCCGACAAGTTTCTGGGTAACATCACGACCAGGTATCAGGTGGAAGCAGGGGGTGGAGTGCCTCAGTATTACAAGCTCTGGAACCAGATTACCTGTGAGAACGAATCGAAGTGGTCGTCGGTGGAGGGAACACGCAACCAATATAACTGGGGCTGCGATAACGCCTTCAACTATGCCAAGCAGCACAAGTTCACCTATAAGTTCCATGCGCTGGTGTGGGGTGCTCAGTACCCGGGATGGCTGCCCAACCTGACGCCGAAAGATCGCTATGCGGCCATCGTGAAGTGGTTTGATGCCGTGAAGAAGAAATACAATACGCTGCCGATGATTGACGTGGTGAATGAGGCTATCGGCATGCACCAGCAGGGTAACCCGATGATGAAGGAGACCCTTGGAGGTGGTGGCAAGACAGGCTATGACTGGCTTATCAAGGCCTTCGAGATGGCCTACGAGCGGTTCCCCAACTCGATACTCATCTATAATGACTATAACTCCATCAGGTGGGACATTGACAACTACATTACACTAGTTCGTACCCTGCGCGATGCCGGCGCACCCATCGATGCCTACGGAAACCAGTCGCACGATGTGAATGATATCAGTGCTTCGGAGTTGAAGAGTGCACTGAAAAAGCAGCAAGATGCGCTGAAGATGCCGATGTTTATTACTGAGCTGGATATCGACGTTGCCGACGACAATAAGCAGAAAGCCCAGTATGAGAGCATATTACCCCTGATGTGGGAGGCTGACTATTGTGCCGGCGTTACTCTGTGGGGTTATATCCACGGCGCTACGTGGGTGGACAACTCCGGTCTTTACAAGAACGGTAAGGAGCGTCCGGCCATGACCTGGCTGAAGCAGTATATGACTACCGACAAGGCTAAGAATGCGAAGAGTCCCTATCCCGGCATGAAGAAGCGGGTGGGCGTGTATGTAAGGCCGAAGGACTTCAAGGTGGCCAAGGGCGACGTGCTGCCTATCAAGGTGCGTACCCATATAACCGACGACGCCAAGAAAGAGAATCCTGACATTGCTATCGAAAAGGTGGAGCTGTATGACGGTACGAGTCTGATAGCCAAGATGACCCAGGAGCCTTATGTCACAGAGTATCAGCTGCCCTCGACGGCTACTGGCACCAGGACGCTGAAGGCCATCGTCTATACCAACGATGGCAACAAGTATGAGCGCCTATCGCGTGTGTCGGTACTCACCTCGACGGTCAAGCGTGCTCCCTATAATGAGACGGTACCCGAACTGCCTTGTACCATCAACGCAGCCGAGTTTGACAAGGGCGCTGCCAGCGTGACCTATAACAATGCTCCGTTCAACTACAACACCCGTGCCTCTTCTTCAGCCACGAAGGATGCCAGCTGGATGGAATATACCGTCGACGTGAAGGAGGATGGCCTGTATTCCTATGACATTGACGTGGCCTCAGCCAAGACGGGTGGCTCGTTCTATATTGCAGAGTATGGCCTGGACAACCTGGACTTCCTGACGGAGTATGTTGATGTGCCCAAGACGGGTTCGAACACCGAATTTAAGACCCTGCACGGTCGCATGCAGATACCCTTGACGGCAGGTCGCCACGTGTTCTGCCTGAACATCACCAAGGGTGGTTTCTATATCGACAAGATGACCTTCACCCGTTGCGACGAGGATAGCAAGATGACGGTCAACGTCTCGTCAGTCAAGCCTACAAGTGTTCCTGTGGGGGACAAGGCAACCATCAATGTGACTGCTAAATCGACAACGAGTACCATTGCTAACGTCAAGTTCTATGCCAATAACCTGTTGATAGGTACGGTAGATGAGGCTCCTTATGAATTTGAGTTCGAACCCACCGAGAAAGGCACCTATTCCATTACGGCCATCGCCACTGATGCCGAGGGTAAGGAAAAGATGTCAGCGGCCAAGACCTTGAAGGTAACAGGTAAACGCGTTCCTTATAAGAATGTGATAGATATTCCAGGTGTCATCCAGGCCGAGAACTTCGACAAGGGCGGTGAGGGCCTGACCTTCCACGACAGCGACGATAACGACCAGGGCGACGCCAAATACCGTACCGACAATGAAGGTCTTGACTTGGTCAAGGGCAATGGAGGCTCAGCCATTGGCTATACTGCCAAGGGTGAGTGGACAGAGTACAGCGTGAATGTGACAGAAGCTGGCGATTACGCTTGCGAGGCTACCGTTTCGTCGGGAACCACGGGCTCGGGATTCACCGTTGGACTGGTCAAGAATGGAAAGGTCACCGACCTGTTTAAGATCAATGTACCACAGACAGGTAATAACAATTGGGATACCTATAAGGTGGTGAAGGTCGACAAGGTGACGCTGAATGCTGGTGAGCAGATTCTGCGCATCACCATCGACGGCATCAATTGTAACATCGACAAACTTGAGTTCAAGAGCCTGAACCCGTCTGGCATTATGGCCGTCGAAGCTAAGGAACAGAATGCTGCTGTATATACCTTGCAGGGTGTGATGGTGGGTACTACCGAGCAGTGGAACACGCTGCCGAGTGGTGTCTACGTCGTGGACGGCAATAAGCGCATCAAGAGATAAAATGAATAAACAACAAGCAGAATGATGAAATATAGATTATTCTTGTGGCTCGTTATGGCGAGCCTGACGATGACGGCAACGGCCCAGAGGCTAACGTCGCCCAACGGAAAGCTGACGGTGGAGGCAAAAGATGGCCAGTGGGTCATCGGCTATCAGGGCCAGCAGGTGCTCACGATGAAGGCGGCTGAGGCTGCAACGCCTCTGAAAGGGCTGAAAGCCAAGAAGGTGAAGGCTGACTACACGATGATTGAGGGCAAGCGCAGTCATTGCACGAACGAGGCCAACGAGTATAGGGTGGGGCAGATGACGCTGCGTCTGTATAACGATGGTCTGGCCTACCGCTACGAACAACCTGTGAAGGAGCAGGCCGCCTACGTCATTCCCGAGGGTACGAAGCGCTGGATGATGCAGTGGACTGACGGCGCCGAGAACTTCTATCCATTGATGACGACTTATAAGGAGAAGGCACAGCGGTCGTTCAGCGCCGTGTCGAAGGATGCCGACGGCAACTGCGTACGTTGGAGTTTCCCGGCTTTGGTGGAACTGAAGGACGGCGTGTTCGCGCTGCTGACAGAGGCTAATATTGAAAAGGGACAGAGCGCTTCGTCGATGTATAACGAGGGCGAGGTGTACCGCGTGGTGCAGGACGAGGGCGAGAACAAAGCCAACTCGCCGTGGCGACTGGTCATTCTCGGTTCGCTGGGCGACGTGGTGGAGTCGACACTGGTTACTGATGTCAGCGAACCTTGCAAGCTCGAAGATACGAGTTGGATCAAGCCTGGCGTGGTGTCGTGGGTCTACTGGGCCTACAACCACGGTTCGGACGACTATAATATCATCAAGAAGTATACCGACCTGGCTGCCACGCTGAAGCTGCCTTACGTGCTGATTGACGCCGAGTGGGATCGGATGAAGGATGGCAAGACGGTGGAAGATGCCGTTTCATACGCCAAGTCGAAGGGTGTGAAGCCAATGATATGGTATAACTCGAGCGTGGGATGGATTGACGGTGCGCCGACGCCGAAGTTCCGTCTGAATAAGCCCGAGGATAGGGAAAAGGAGTTCGCATGGTGCGAAAAAATAGGTGTGGCCGGTGTGAAGATTGACTTCTTCAGCGGCGAGAACCAGAAGAATATGGACTACTGCATCGACCTGCTGGAGAGTGCCGCCCGCCATCACCTGCTGGTGAACTTCCACGGCGCTACCGTGCCCCGCGGATGGCAGCGCACCTACCCGAACCTGCTGTCGACAGAAGGCGTCTACGGTGCTGAGTGGTACAACAATGTGCCGACATTTACCGACAAGGCGGCTTGCCACAACGCCACGTTGCCCTTTACCCGCAACGTTATCGGTCCGATGGATTATACCCCCTGTGCCTTCAGCGACTCGCAGCATCCGCACATCACGAGTCATGCCCATGAGCTGGCGTTGACGGTGCTCTTTGAGAGTGGTCTGCAGCACTTGGCCGACCGTCCTGAGAGTTTCCTGGCGCAGCCGCAGACCGTGCAGGACTTCTTGGGGATGCTGCCTGCAGCATGGGACGAGACCCGCTTCATTAGTGGCTATCCCGGTGAGAGCTGCGTGCTGGCGCGTCGCAGCGGTAATACGTGGTACGTAGCCGGCATCAACGGTACCGACAACGAGAAGACCTTGTCTGTGCCCCTTGATTTTGTCAAGGGTAAATATACCGTTACGATGTTTGCCGACAGTGGCAGCAAGGACGACCCTTGGCGCATTGAGACCATACAAAAACTCCCCGCTACTGTCACTTGTCAGCCGCGAGGAGGTTTTATCTTCCGTATGACGCGATAAAGGTTATACGGTTTGAAGACGGGATACTGCCGGTCGTCGCCTTATGTGCGGAGACCGGCAGCATTGGTTTAGGTACGTGGCCCGCGCAGGGTTTCTACGATACGTGCTAACTGATTCGGGATACGTATCTGCTGCGGACACTTTGATAGGCATTCTTCGCAGTCCTGGCAGGCGTAGGCCCAGTTCTTCTCTTCGGGCAGAGCCTTCTTGTAGCCTTCCATGAACTTCTGCTTGCGCTCGGCAAAGTCGGCCGCCGACTTATCGGGCAGCGGCAGGATGTGGTTGTTGACACACTCGTTGTAATAGGCGAAGTTGCCTGGGATGTTGACTTCGTAAGGGCAGGGCATGCAGTATTCGCAGGTAGTGCAGGGAATAGTGGGCACTCCCGACATTTCATCGGCAATCTTGGCCAGCAGTTTGTTCTCGGCCTCGGTACACACCTCGAGCGGCGAGAAGGTCTTGACGTTCTCCTCCAGATGATCCATGCGGTTCATGCCACTCAACGTGGTCAGAATATTGGGGTAGGAGCCAACCCAGCGGAATGCCCATCGTGCTGTGCTGTCATCGGGGTGTACGGCTTTGAGCTGGTCGGTCAGTTCTTGTGCCATGCGTCCGAAGGCACCGCCGCGCAGGGGTTCCATGACGACGCATTGCACGCCGGTCTTCTCACACTTGTCGTACAGATATTCGGCATCGGCATCCGAGCGTCTGCCACCGCGCATGGAGGCATGACGCCAGTCGAGGAAGTTCATTTGTATTTGCACGAAGTCCCAGTGGTACTCATCCTGACGGTCGAGCAGCCAGTCGAAGTCGCGCACGTCGCCGTGATAGGAGAATCCGAGGTGCTTGATGCGGCCTTCCTTGCGCTCCTTGAGCAGGAATTCGAGCACACCGTTATCGAGGAAGCGTCCCTTCAGCGAGTCCATGCCACCGCCGATACTGTGGAGCAGGTAGTAGTCGATGTAGTCGACCTTCAGCTTCTCCATTGACCGCTCATACATAGCCTTTGATTCCTCGAACGACCATAAGCGACGGTTCTGGTTCGACATCTTCGTGGCTACGTAGTACTTGTTACGGGGGTGACGCGACAAGGCGTTGCCCATCAGCACTTCCGACTGTCCCCCCATGTACATAGGAGCGGTGTCGTAATAGTTGACGCCGTGCTCGATGGCGTAGTCCACTAACTGGTTCACCTCGTCCTGGTTATTGGGCAGACGCATCATGCCGAAGCCGAGAAGTGAAATCTGCTCGCCTGATCCGTGTTGCACGCGGTAGGTCATGCGGATAGGCACGTTGTTGTCTTTCTTGTCCTGTGCCAGGACATTCATTGGGTCAAGGGCCATCAGTGCCACCGCCGACCCGGCTCCGATTCCGATACGCCGTAGGAATTCCCGTCTGCTAATGTTCTGTTCCTTGTTGTTCATAAAGTCTTTGTATTAGTATTATTATTGTTCATGTTGCTCAGCTTCCAGCCACCCAAGGAGGGCGAGAATGGAGGCGTTCCAGTTGATGGCTATCTCATTGCTGGCATACGACTGCATGGCATCAGCGTAGGATTCGTCGGGCTGTTTCGAGGTATAGGATTTTACCTCGGCTATGTCCTGCTGTCCAGGGTTAGGACCACCAGCCACCAAACCCGGGAATGGGGCTTCGATGCCGTCGGCCTCGGAGATGCGATGGTGGGGATGCATTGGACTCTTCGTTCCGAATCCCGTAATGTAGCAGTAACCTGTTGCGTTGCGCCCTAAGACGTACTCAGCATCCTCGAGAGCAGCGGTCAGGTATTTTTTGTCGCCTGTCAGCCTGTAGGCGTAACAGAGTGTCAGACCGTTGGTACCGAATGTCTCTGCCAGACAGCCCCAGCCGAAGTCGCGTGGCGAATTGCCGTTAGGTGTCTGGAACGAGGACTTGGGCGTAGTGGCGACGAGGCTGTCGCAGTAGTTGATAAGTTGAGAGTTGAGAGTTGAAAGTTGAGAGTTGTTCCCTTTCTTTGCTGTCAGCAGTTCATAGGTGCCGAGGGCGGCAACATTGCCCCACGTAGGTGCCGAGAAACGGTTAGGCTGGTTTTTGGCAATGACGTCGGCAAACTGCTGATCGCCAGTAAGCAGATAGAGCTCAGTGGCAGCCCAGTACCACTCGTCGCTGAGGTTAAAGTCACCGTATTCGCCAGTGGTTACGGCTGGTTGGAACTGCTGGCTCATCCTGCGTTGCTGGTAGAGCACGCTGGGATTGCGCTCAGCCCATCCATAGGCGGCCATTGCGGCGCGGGCTGCCTGGTCGGCAAACGTCGGGTAGTCCTTGTTGCCCTTGAAGATGCGGGCAGCCTGAGCCATAACGGCTGCAAAGTCGAGTGTGGCAGCCGTGCTCTTCTGTACAACGTAGCGTTGTTGTTTGCAGTCAGCGGGCATGACGAAGCCCTCGAAGTTGGGCGTGGTCAGCTTGTGGTAGACACCTCCGTCGTAGGGATCCTGCATGGTGAGCATCCAGCGCAGGTTGAACATCATCTCGTCGAGCAAGTCGGCCGTCTGGTTTGTGCTCTCAGGAATGTTGACGTTCAGACTCTGATAATAGCTGTGGTTTTGTTCATAGCTGCAGAGCATGACGCCGATGGAGAATGCCGAGTTGACGATGTACTTGTTGTAATCGCCAGCGTCGTACCAGCCATAAGGCGACGAGATGACGGAGCCTGCAGGACGGCCTAATGACGCTGCGGAGGGATGGATAAGTACTTGTGTGTCAGGATGTCCGACCGGACGGGCATAGGCCCCGGCGTATTTTGATTCGATGGCTACGCCAGAGCGGATGAGGTAGAAAGCCTTGAGCGTGGCGGCGGTGACATCGCGTAAGGCATCATCCTTGATGGTGAACGATGCTGTCTCCTTGCCGCTGCTGATGGTGTAGGTGCCAGGCTGTGTCAGACTGCTGAAGTCGATGATGGTACGCTTCTTGCCCGACCACGGTGAGGTAGCGGTGCGCAGTATGCGAGGCTTAACACTGGCCTTGCGACCTGTGGCAGCATCCTTGATGGTAACTGACTTGGCAGTACCCTCGATGACAGCAATCTTTTCTTGCTTGGGGTACATGCCGACCTGATTGAGGCGGATTTGGGCTTGGCATACTGTCGGAACCGTGAATAGCGCTCCGAACAGTAATGAGTAGATAGTTTTTGCCATGGAAATAAAGGTCAGAAAGGATTAAATGGAAGGAGCTCCCGCAATCAATGATTGCGGAAGTTCCATTTCGAATTGTCACTATTGAAATCGTACTCGGCCAGTGTGGGGGTCGAGTCGCCTGCAGAGTAGAGGCAGATGTTCTTGTTCAGCCCCTCTTGGCCGGGGATGACCTTCGGCATGATGCGGAAAGTACCGTCGATGAGCTGCTCAATGCGCCACAGCTGCTCGTCAGCACCTGTGTAGGCAGGAACGGTTGTTACTTCCTTGTCGGCTGTAGCGGCAAGTGCCCGCTCGGTTCCCTCGATGACTATCTTGAAGTAGGTGTTTCCGAGGTAGCCGCCCTTACCCTCAACAGGTGTGATGGTCCAGCGCTGCCAAGGACGGAACATATAGTCGCCGATACGGGCAGGAATGTCGCCCTTTGGCCATTTGTCTATAACCTCGGCAAGTGTCTGGTTAGCTACGGGCTTGGGAGGCTCAGCATTTTGCTGAGGTCTTCCGAATCCACCACGACGGGCTACGTTCATGCGAACGAAGTCGACGGCCAGCTCGAGAGCATAGCCGCGACGCTCACTCTCAATCTCAAAGGTACCACCCTTGAACAGTTCGCCGGCGTAGGGCCAGTCGTTCTTCCAAAGCAGGGGACGGATGGCCAGTGTAGAGCTGCCTCCCATGTCGAAGTCGGCTTCCCAGTGGAATGAACAAACCTCCACGCCGTCGTCGATGATGGTACGTCCGAAGTGGCCGGCACCCGTCTTGCGGTCGCCAGCAGCAACCACCATCTTTCCACCGCCGTGATACATGTCGCGCCCTACATTGTCAATATAAGGGCCTTCCACGCTCTTGGAACGGCCTACCACAATATTATAGGTAGAGTTCACACCGTCGCAGCAGGTGCCGTGGGTACCAAGCAGGTAGTACCAGCCGTTACGGTAAATCAGGTCAGAGGCCTCACAGTCGATAGCTATATCCTTCTCCACGTTTCCACTCTTACGGAATCCCGTCGTGGGGTCGAGCTCAATGAGACGGATGGTGCCGAAATAGGTGCCGTAGCTTACCCACAGACGACCGGTCGTGGGGTCAAGCATGATACCCGGGTCGATGGCGTCCTGATCTTCCATTCCGTCGGAGAAGCAGACCTCCACGGCCTCAGACCACTTGAAGTCCGGTGACTTGGGGTCAAGAGTCTTGTTCCACATGGTGAGGATACGGCCTGCGTGACCGCCACCAAGACCACCACCCGTAGCGCCGTAGATGCAGAGGTAACGGTCGCCAATCTTAATCATATCGGGGGCAGCACCGCCTCCGGGACGCTCTGCGCCGCTGTTCCATGTCCAGCCGTCTTCTGAGATGATACCGCCACCACCGGTGCCGAAGGTATAGTATTTCCCCTCGCACTCGGCGATGGTCGAGGGATCGTGGATAAATGGTGCGCCAATCTGCGCGTTTGCGGCTGTAGCCAGTGTCAGGGCCGCAAGAATGCTATGTAGTCTTTTCATCTTTATTTCTGATTTAAATTAATCTTGTAGTTCTTTACAGGGTTGCCTTTCTCGTCGAGGAAGCGGACGCAGAAGTCGCTCATGCCTGGGCCGTTGATGATGGCACCGCGCAGAATGTTACGTCCTTTCTTGAGGGTGATACGCTTCGACATAGCGTCGTCCTTCACCATACGACGGTCGCCGGAGAGTAACAATGTCTCCTCGCCGTTGAGCCACCACATAGAGGCGGAGTTAGAGCCGACAGCCAGACGGACGTTCTCGATGTCCTCGTCGCAGTCGATGATGGTGACGGTCCAGAAGAGAACGCCGTAAATGTTTTCTCCCCATTTCTCAGCGAAGCGGAAGAGCTTCACGTTCAGGTTCTCGCTGTCGAGTGCATGCCATGTAAGGTTCTGGGTGACAGTCTTCACCTCAGGCTGGGCAGGCTGTTGCTGGCCACCGAATCCACGGCCAAAGCCTGCGGGAGCCTGCTCCTGCTTGAAGACGGCCTTCACCTTCTGGCCATCTTTCGGAATGATGGTCTGCTGACCCTTGAAGTATTCTCTGTTGAAGTGCTCACGTAGATAAGAGTCTGTGAACACGGTATTACCGCTATTGGGCTTGGAGATAGGCTCTAAGAGCAGCCAACGGTGGATGAAACCCTCTTCGTCTGGCTGTGCGGTTGGCGTAGTCACGGCAGAGAAGTACTTTGGACGGTTCTTGAAACGTACATAGTCGACGCTGAGGGCGGCGTTGCCTTCGTTCGTAATCACAAGGTCGGTCACGCCATTAGGAGTGAAATCGAGGGCGGCTGTCTGAGTGAGCCACTGGTTACGCTGGTCACGACGGAAACGAGCCATCATGGGATTGGCGGCAGTACCACCGGCAGGCTCCTCTGGCTTGACAGTCAGCTTGATGCGAGCCAGAATCTTGCCTGTAGCACTCTTCTCACGAATGCAGAGTTCGGTATTGTCGGCTGCTTTGACACTCATAATGAGGTAGCCATCGTTGACGACGCTGAAGTCTACGTCGTTGTATTTGAGCCAGCTGCCCTTTGTAGGCAGGGTTGCCATATAGCTACGGAAAGTATTGACGGTATCGATAAGCTCGGTGGTCACACCTTCGCTGGCGCTACTGTAGCGGTCAATCTCAATTTTCTCAGTAGCCTTGTTGATACCAACGCCACGCATGGTCTTCTTTACTTCCTGGATGGTTCCGTCAGGATTGAAGAACAATTTATCAATCTGTACGCTACGGCGCTTGTCATCACTGGGCGAGAAGGCATTCTGGTGATAGAACAGATACCACTGGCCTTTATAGTTGATAATGCTGTGGTGGTTGGTCCAGCAGCCATTCTCATGCTCTGGCATGATAATACCCTTGTATTCGTAGGGCCCCATTGGGTTCTTACTCATGGCATAGCCGAGCACTTCGGTTTTCTCCCTCACGTATGGATAGGTGAGGTAGTACCAGCCGTTGGCCTCGAAGGCAAATGGGCCTTCGGCCTGACGGTTAGGCAGGTCTTTCAGGCAGTTGACGCCCACCATCTCCATCTCGCGGTTGCCCCACTTAACGGTTTCCTTGGGATTGTCATCTGCCAGTTCCTTCATGTTGGGCTTGAGCTTGGCACAACGTCCGTTGCCCCAGAAAATATAGGCATTGCCGTCGGATGCCTGAAGCACGCACGGGTCGATGCCGTTGATGCCCTTGATAGGCTCGGGTTCAGGAATGAACGGTCCTTCCGGACTGTCTGCAATAGCAACACCGACAGCGAAGCCTCCCCTTCCTTCAGCAGGAGCAGATGGGAAATAGAAATAGTATTTTCCGTTTTTCTCAACGCAGTCGGGTGCCCACATCGAATAGGAATTGGGCCTTACCCAGGGCACCTTATTCTGTGTAACAATCACACCGTGGTCTGTCCAGTCTGTAAGATTCTCTGACGAGAAGACGTGGTAGTCCTCCATACAGAACCAGTCCTGCCGCTGTCCAACGGGAGGCTTGATGTCGTGCGACGGATAGAGATACACCTTGTTATTAAACACGCGTGCGGTAGGATCAGCCGTAAACTGATCACGAATAATTGGATTTTGCGCTGCCACACATAGTGGTAGGGCAAGCATCAGTAGAGTTAATGGTTGTTTCATACGTATGTATTGGTAATATGATAGTTTCTGCAAAGATATACATTATATCTTAGATTACAAGACCAACCACGGTAGTTATTTCGCGTTTGCTACGAAGACAAAAGAATCTGAAACAATCTGATAAATGAATCTACGTGTAAAACGTTACCTTTGTGGTCGAATATTCATAAAATTACCTTAACAGATGAAACGTTTCTATTTTCTTTTGACAGGCCTTTTGATGGCCAGCATGATGGTTGTTGCACAAACTTTACCGTATCAGAATCCTAATCTGTCGGCCAAGGAACGTGCTAAGGATTTGTGTTCCCGTTTGACATTGGAGGAAAAAGCCCAGCTGATGCTGGACGAGAGCCCAGCCATTCCCCGATTAGGTATTAAAAAGTTTTTCTGGTGGAGTGAAGCCTTGCATGGCGCTGCCAACATGGGCAACGTGACGGTATTCCCTGAACCTGTGGCAATGGCCTCGTCGTTTAATCCCTCTTTATTATATAAGGTGTTCGATGCTGCCAGTACGGAGTTCCGTGCTCAGTACAACCGCCGCATGTATGACTTGAAGGGTGAGGACGAGAAGTTCCACAGCCTGTCGGTATGGACTCCTAACGTGAATATCTTCCGCGATCCGCGCTGGGGTAGGGGACAGGAGACCTATGGAGAGGATCCCTATTTGACCAGTGTCATGGGAACGCAGGTGGTTCGTGGTCTGCAAGGCCCCGAGGATGCCAAATACCGTAAGCTGTGGGCCTGTGCCAAGCATTACGCTGTACACAGCGGTCCTGAGTACACCCGCCACTCAGCCAACCTGACCGACGTCTCTCCTCGCGACATGTGGGAAACCTATATGCCTGCCTTTAAGACATTGGTACAGGATGCCAAGGTCCGTGAGGTGATGTGCGCCTACCAACGTTTGGACGACGATCCCTGCTGTGGTTCACAGCGTCTGCTGCAGACGATTCTGCGCGATGAGTGGGGCTTCCAGTACCTGGTCGTCAGTGACTGTGGTGCCGTCTCCGACTTCTACGAGTCGCACAAGTCTTCATCGAGCCCTGTCCACGCTTCGGCCAAGGCTACCATTGCCGGTACTGACGTGGAGTGTGGCTATGGCTATGCCTACCGCAGCATTCCTGAGGCCGTGAAGCGCGGCTACATCACCGAGGCTGAGGTCGACAAGCATGTCATCCGTCTGTTGGAAGGCCGCTTCGATCTGGGTGAGATGGATGACCCAAGCCTTGTTGAGTGGTCGAAAATTCCCTATTCGGCAATGGATTCTAAGGAACATCGTGCCATCGCCCTCGATATGGCCCGACAGACCATCGTGCTGCTGCAGAACAAGAATAATATTCTGCCGTTACAGAAGAATAAGGAGAAAATTGCTGTCATTGGCCCTAATGCTGACAACGAACCGATGATGTGGGGTAATTACAACGGTACGCCCAACCATACTATTACCATCCTTGACGGCATCAAGACGAAGCAGAAGAAACTCTTCTATGACGCAGGTTGTGATCTCACCTACGATAAGGTGATGGAATGCCTGATGGCCTCGCAATGCAGTTTCGAGGGCAAGAAGGGCATGAAGGGTACTTTCTGGAACAACCGCCGTATGGAGGGTAAACCTGTTACCACGCAGTATTACACTAAGCCGCTGGCTGTCACCACCTTCGGTATGCATAACTTCGCCCCTGGCGTACAGCTTGAAGACTTCTCTTGTAAGTATGAGACGGTGTTCACTCCCAACGAGGCTGGCGAGTATGTGGTCAACGTTGATGGCTGTGGTCAGTTTGAACTCTACATCGACGGTGAGCGAAAGTTCCACCACCGCATCTGGCGCACCACGCCCAACCGCGTGGCTATCCAGGCCGAGAAGGGTAAGAGTTATAATATAGAGGTACGTTTCGCGCACGTACATACTTATAATGCTAACCTGGCTATCAACGTCGCCAAGGAACACCCCATTGACTATCAGCAGCTAATCAGTCAGCTGAAAGGCATCGACAAAGTGATCTTCGTTGGTGGTATCTCGTCTGCCCTCGAAGGCGAGGAGATGCCCGTCGAGATTGACGGCTTCAAAGGTGGCGACCGTACGCATATCGAGCTTCCTAAGGTGCAGCGTGACTTCCTGAAGGCATTGAAAGCTGCCGGCAAGAAGGTAATTTTCGTCAACTGCTCAGGTTCGGCTATCGCCCTGTTGCCTGAGACCGAGACTTGCGATGCCATTGTTCAGGCTTGGTATCCCGGTCAGGAAGGCGGTACAGCTGTGGCTGATGTCCTCTTCGGCGACTACAATCCCAGTGGGAAGCTGCCCATTACGTTCTACAAGTCGAGTGACCAGCTGCCTGACTATGAGGACTACTCGATGAAGGGTCGCACATATCGCTACTTCACAGATGCCCTCTTCCCCTTCGGCTTTGGACTGAGCTATACTGATTTCATGATAAAGAGCGCAAAGGTGGAAAAGAAAGGCACCAACCCGACTGACTGGACGCTGACAGCTGAGGTAGCCAACACGGGCATGCGTGATGGGTCAGAAATCGTGCAACTCTATATCCGCAACCTGCAAGACCCTGATGGTCCGCTGAAGTCGCTTAGGGGTTTCCAGCGTATCGATGTGAAGGCTGGGCAAACGGCTACGGCTGTAATCGAAATCAACGAGAAATCGTTCGAGTTCTGGGATTCCGAGACCAATACGATGCGTGTGAAGCCCGGCAAGTATGAAATTCTCGTCGGCACCAGCTCTGCCGATAGTGATTCGAAACATTTGGAAATATCTTTAAAATAGATTTTTGAGTCTACTCCGCAAGGACGTCACGTTTTCACCTATATAATATGTAAAAGGTAAGGCTAAAAGATTATTAAATATTGCAAAAATCCTGAGTTTGTTAATTGTGGTTTATAGAAAATACCTACCTTTGTAAGCCAAACTTAATAAAATTACTCTATTCTTATTAAATATAGTTTATACATTCCGCACTGGGATAAGTTTGTGCGGAGACTGACTGATGCTAAATACAGGGTATATGTGACTGGCAGCAATGCGAAGATGCTGAGCAAGGAGGTGGCGACGACGCTGGGCGGACGCTTCTTCATTTATGATGCGTATCCATATTCGTTTAAGGAATATCTGGCAGCGCAACAGGTGGAACTGAGGGAGCATTGGGAGTATGACGCAATACAGCGGAGCGAGGTGAAGCGCCATCTGAACGAATACTTCTATTACGGCGGACTGCCGGAGATCCTGTCGTTTAAGAACAAGCGGGCGATGTTGTCGAGCCTGTATCAGAAGATTTATCTGGGTGACATCTGTGCCCGAAACAACATTAAGAATGACAGGGTGCTGAATATCCTAATCAAGAAGATGGCGGAGAGTGTACCTGTGTATTAAGCATCCAATAGCTTTGCCACTATAAACCAAATCAACACTTCCTATATTGGATGTGTTGGTTTTTCAATCTATATCGTTATGTAATGCCACTCAGCTCTGACAGGAAGAATAACGATTTTCAACTATACAACAACTTTTTTGCCGTTTTTCTTTGATATTTCAACTAAAAAGTTTAATTTTGCAGCAGAAAAGAATAAATAGATTATAATGGCAACGAAAGAAGAAGTACAAAGTTTCTTGAATCAAATGAAGGAAAAGATAAAAGGTCATCATCAATCTGGAAGTCCAAGACTACTCTGAAGGTCCTGTTATTGACACGCTCAACCAATGCGGTGAGATGTGGGTCTTTGGAAAAGACGTAAAAGGACAGGAAGTCTATATCAAAATCACATTGGGAAAAGAATCAAGTGCCTTGTGCATCTCGTTCCACATAGCAGAACACCCAATGAATTATCCATTTAAATAACAACGATATGCAAAGTCCATTCACTGGAGGTCACGCAACCCTCCGTCACGAGTTATCTGAACTGACATTCCGCAAGGAGAAATTCCAGTATGTCCATCAGTTCTACGAATGTGATGAAACCAAAGAACGTTTCACCACTACAGCCTTGGACGAAGTCAATATCGGCCAGGTGTATAATCAGTACCGTGCGAAATATGGCATACCATTCCCTGACGAGATCAAACGCATTCGTCAGCGCTATGGCCTTCCTGCATCTAAGATGTCACAAATCCTCGGTTTTGGTGACAACCAATACCGTTTGTATGAAAATGGCGATATGCCCAGTGAAGCCAATGGAAAGATACTCATGTCTATTCAGAACCCTCAGATTTTTGAGAGTTTTGTTGTCAATGCAAGAAATCAGTTTGAGGAAGAAGAGTTCATCAAGATACTCCATAAAGTTAAAGCCATCAATACGAACGCCAACGATGCATTCATTAAGGACTACATCTTCAATGGGAGCCGAAGAGACATCTTCAACGGCTATGCCACTCAGTCTATCAGCAAACTCAAAAACATCATCCTTTTCTATATAGAGAAATATCATGGTGTTTTCTTTACGATGATGAATAAACTGCTGTTCTACACAGATTTCTATAGTTATAAGATGACGAGCAAAGGAATGAGCGGCCTTGCCTATAAAGCCATTCAGCGAGGCCCTGTGCCTATTCGATGGGACAGGATTTACAGTTTCTACGATGACATCCAACAAGAGATTGTTCATTTTGAATCTGGAGCCGAAGGCACCAGACTCACCTCTACGCTTTCTCCAGACCTTTCAGAATTCTCAGACGAAGAACTTGAAATACTTGAAACCATCTATCAGCGTTTCAAGACAGATAACTCTACAAAGATTTCAGACATCAGTCACAACGAAGATGCATGGCAAAAGTATGTTGACAGCGGGCAGATGATTAATTTCGATATGGCATTCACATTAAAGGCAATATAAAACGATGCTAACGCCATCCTCGCCAATACAATTTGTTTCACTATACTATAAATTTTGTGTTTTAGGGTGTCAGGGTGACAGAATGCCGATGTACAGGGCGTTTGCACCCTTTTTTGAGGGTGACAAGGGTGACAAGAGGGTGACAGGAGTGTGCGCGCACAACCAGGAAAGGGCAAGTGGATACTGGTTTGCGCCCCCCCGTATGGTTATAGTTTAAGCCGTTCAAAATCATCTTGTATTATCCGTTTTGAAGATGCTTGAAAACAGGATGCAGTTAAATTCTCGAGAGAATTTGGAGGTTTACTCCGCCCAAAGCATTGCTTAGCCCGGCATTTAGCGTTAAATTCTCTAGAGAATTTGATTCCAGAAGGCGCATACTTTCACAGAAACAGCGGTTCTTCATCTGAATTAGGGCAGGGCAAACAGTTGTTATATTGCCCATTTTCTGACTGTGTGCGCACACTCCTGTCACCCTCCTGTCACCCTTGTCACCCTCAAAAAAGGGTGCAAACGCCCTGTACATCGGCATTCTGTCACCCTGACACCCTTTTTTCAAATGAAAATTTGTTCTTAACGATACTCCCTGCCCCTCGAACAAATCGGCATGATCACGGTGATATGGGCGTTTTTGTCCTATTGAGTAACATCCTGTACGTGAAGAAAAGGATGGTGACAAAATTTTCCATAGGGCACAGAGCCATGATTTATATAATTCAATGATTTATAGCTGTTTAGCTTTTTTGTTGCGTTCGCATTTTTTCCATAGGCAACTGATACGACTTTCGAAAAAATGTTGTAACTTTGCAGCCGCAACAATGGTTTATACGGGACTCCCTGCGCCTCAAAGCGGTCATTACACAATACATTTCAGAACAGAAGACATTCTTTCAGGTATTTCAGGCCCGACAAATGATTCCAATAGCAAATATGCAAGCTCACACATCAATGACCTCCAGGGCCGCCGTCTGATGCAGAAGCCCACGAAGGGAGTGTATATCCAAGACGGGAAGAAAGTGGTGGTGAGGTGATTTTTGTATAAAAGATGTTAAGACGGTGCAAGGAATCCGCTACTCGGCAGTTATAATAATAGAAGAAGTAGAAAAGAAACGAACAAAAATGGATATGAAAAGAAAGAGAATCTTTAAGTTCCTGTCCCTGCTGCTGTTTGCGGCAGGAGCATTGTTTGTCGCCAGCTGTAGCGACGATGATGATTCTGTGAACACACTCACAGTAGCGTCTGATTATGGCTATATGAACTATATGGGGGGAAGCCCCAAGGCATATCTTGTCAAAGAGAATGGTAACGGAGAGTGGATTCCAGGATTCATAGAAGGAGATTTCCCTTATGAGCAAGGCAACGAATACGTCATCAGGATACACAAGGTGATGCCTGACCCAGGATTGATGGATGCATTACCTTATTACCAATTCGAGGGCATTGTCAGCAAGATAAAGAAGGAATCTGAGGACATCA
>CADBHI010000029.1 GCA_902794405.1 uncultured Prevotellaceae bacterium | reverse complement strand
GCGTAAGCCGATTCTTCACTCTTCACTTTTCACTCATCACTCGGCTCACTGCGGCTCCCCTCCCTCGGGAGGGGTTGGGGTGGGGCTTCCCAGGATTTTATCGACAATCACGCCGATGTCGGTGACGGTGACTTGTCCGTCGCCGTTTGCGTCGGCACCATATTCCATGTAGCCGCCAGTGTTGGGCAGCTGCAGGATGCAGTTCACCACTACGGCGATGTCGGTGACGGAGACGTTGCCGTCGGCGTTAGCATCACCACGCTGGGCGGGCATGGCACCATTGTTCTCAGTGATGTCGGCAAGATTGCTGCCCACACCCTCTGCAACTATGACGCCCGCCACGTTGCAGTCGCTGTAGAAGTTATTCTGGAGCGTACCGCTGCTGAGGCCCGCTATGGCTCCGTACGTTTCGTTGGCGGCGGCCGAGACGGTGGCGCCGAGGGCGAGGTTGCCGCTCATCGTGCCTTCGGGGTCGTTGTAGCCCACGATGCCGCCGTAGTACTGACAGCCCGCGGGGCCGCTGGTATAGTTGAAGGTGCTGCCGTCGTCGATGGTCACCGTGGCGGCGCTCACGCACTGCGTGACGGTGCCCATGTTGTAGCCCGCTATGCCGCCGTGGTCGCTGGCGTCCTCGGCTAAGGCGTGGATGACCACGTCGCTGCCCACGTGGCAGCCAACGACCGTTCCGCTGTTCAGGCCCACAATGCCGCCCACGCCGGTATGGCCGGTGATGCGGGCGTCGCGCAGCGTCACGTTCTTCACCTCGGCACCGCTGTCTATCCAGCCGAAGAGGCCCTTATAGCTATTCACTAAGATGAGGCCTCCGTTGTCATCCTCCTCTTCCTCGTCGCCCTTATAGAGGCGGATGCCGCTGATGGTGTAGCCCTTGCCGTCGAAGTGACCGTTGAAGGGCTGGTACACCCCAGCCTCATCGTCGTAGAGGCCGATGCCGTCGAAGTTATGGTCGTTGAAGGCCGTGCCGTGAGTGTAGCTGATGTCGGCGCCTAATTCATACCACGCCGAGGCATAGCTGCCCTCGCTGCCGTTCACGCGCTCGGCCATCAGGTCGAGCTGCTCGGCGATGGTGATAATGTAGGGGTCGTCCTTGGTGCCGCTGCCTGCCCAGTCAGGACAGATGACCGTCACCGTCACGACGTCGGAGGTGGCTGTGGCCGTCTGGCCGTAGTCGAGCCTCGTGGCCGTCACTACGCAATAATAGTATTCCGTAGTACCAATGGCCTTGCCCGTCGGGATGACATAGACGGGATCGATAGCCCCGTCAATCGGCGTACCGTTCTCCGAAGAGTTCGTCGTGTTGGTGTACCACTGATAGGAAAGCGTATGCCCGTCTGCTGCCGTGGCCTCGACAATCAGCCCGTAGTCGTCGTTGTAGCCCACCGTCAGCTCCATGTCTGCTGGCTGCGTCGTGATGGTCGGAGCCGTGGCGGGAGCCGTGAGCGTGCGAGTGTTGCCCGAGGTCACATCAATCAGTTCCGGGGCGATGGTGATGGTGCCGCAGGTTGAGTATCTTCCGGAAGTACCGATGAATTTGCTATGGTCATCGTTAGATTTCTTGGTGGCAATTACGCATGTCACGCCACTGGTGATGGTTATATCGCCACAAGATGAGTGCGCTTTTGACTTTGCATATCCGCAACCGATGGCGGCTACATTGAGGCTAGCATTGGCGGTGATAGTGCCGCCCGTAATGGTGATATTGCAACAGGAGGATTGATTCCCGCTGCCAATGGCTGCAGCTTCGATTCCGCCCGTAGCCGTGACTACTCCTCCCATGATGATGATGTTGCCACAGGAACTATTTTCTCCACTGCCAATGCCTGCTCCACCGGAATAACCCTTAGCCGTTACGGTTCCTTCTTTGATGACGATGTTACCGCACGAGTTTTCTTCGCTACCGCCGATGCCTGCTCCAGACAATGATCCTGTGGCTGTGAGCAAGCCGTTCCCTTGGATGGTGAGCGTCTTGTCTTCAGGCACGAAGATACCCGCAGAATGATAACCGCCCTTCAAGGCATTATTGCCTTTATGATGATGGTGGCATCGCCTAAACAGGTGATGCCTGCCCAGTTTCTATCATCAATATTGGAAATGTCGGTGATGTTGACGTTATAGAGCGTCACGGTGGCACCGTCGGCAATGGTGACGTGGGTCTTGATGCCACCTGTGCCTGTGACGACATCGCCGTTCACCAGCTCAATCTCTGTGGTTTTGCTGTCAATGGTTTTCGTGATGACACCAGGCATCCATTGTGCATAGAGCGTTATGTTACCCAGATTGATGACGGTCTGCCCGTCGCTGAATTTTACGCCGGAGCCGTCGGCCTTGGTGTTCCATCCGTCAAATACGTAATTCGCGCGGGTGAATGTATTGGCGATTAAGGCTTGTGGCGTGTTTGAGGTATATTCCTGTTCGTCCATCGAACCCTCGCCACCATTGGCATCGAATGTCACGGCGTAGCTGCCGCTAGTCTCTGAAGGAGTATAGGTGAAAGGACTCATCGGGATGCTGCCTGTCACCGCGCCACCGATGGACACGGTGCCGACGTTTCTATTGTTCGCACCTGCACCAATGCTATACGGGGCATTTTGGCCTGCTATGGCGGTGACGCTGGTCACGCCGTCAGTGATGGTGATATTACCGCAAATTGTATTTTGACCGCAACCAATGCCCGCAGCCTTAGTGCCGCCCGTGGCAAAGATGGTGCCACCCTCGATGACGATATTGCCACAATCGTTATAACCGGCTTCAACTGCTGCGCTGTTACCAGCATTGAATGAACCACAACCCCCAATGCCTGCGCCGTTACCCTTGCTGCCGGCAATGAGCGTACCACTACCCTTGATAGTGAGCGTCTTTTCCGAACGAACAATGACGCCGGGGAAGTTCCCTTCTCCGCCTTTCACAGTATTCGTAGTTCCTTCGGCCAAGATGATGGTGGCGTTTCCCTCGCAACTGATGCCCGCCCACGCGTAATCGATGTCATCGAGAATGTCGGTAATGGTCACGCCGTTGAGCGTCACCGTAGCATCGTCCCTGATGGTGACGTGTGTGTCGGCACCACCCGTACCTTCAAGCGTATGACCATCGTAGAGCACGGCGTTGCGCGTCTCAGGGGTGATGGTTGCGATGGGGTTGTACGTCCAGTGTGCCATGTAGGTCTTGTCGCCAATAGAGCCGTGCTCAATGGTGGCGTTTTTGGTGGGAGTTGTTTGTCCTTTCCATGTCCAGCCATCGAAGGTAAAACCTACACGCACGGGATTGGCCAGTGTGATGTCATCACTTTCGATGGTATAGGTGGCGGGGTTGCTGCTGTTGATCGTTACATCATCATCGTCGAGAATGTAGGTGATGCTGAAGTGATTCGGAGTCCACTGCGCATAGAGGGTTCTATGGCCAAGGTTAGTGATGGCCTGTCCGTCGGCATAGCTATCGCCGCTACCGTCGGCCTCAGTGTTCCAGTTGGCGAAGTCGTAGTACGTGCGGGTGAACGTGTTGGCAGTCAGCGCCTGCGGCGTGTCGAACAAGAAGGCTTGACCAGCCATCGTGCCCAAGCCGCCATTGGCATCGAAGCTGACCGTGTATCCTGCCTGCCACTGCGCATAGAGCGTTACGTTGCCGAGGTTGTTGACGGTCTCGCCGTCGGTATATGATTTGCCGCTGCCGTCGGGCTTGGTGTTCCAGCCCATAAGATAGTAGTCTGTGCGAGAAAGCGGATTGGCGGTCAGTGCCTGTGGCGTGTTCGAGTAGAAGCCTTGGGTGGTTGTCGTGCTCGTGCCGTCGTTGGCGCTGAAGGTGACAGTGTAGGGAACGTCGGTGGGAGCATAGACGTAGGAATCTGCCGCGATGTTGCCCGTCACGCCGCCGATGGTCACGGTGCCGCAGGTGCCACCTTCGCCCTGGCCGATGGCGTAGGGAGAATATACATCATGATGAGTTCTGACGTAAGTCACACCGGAGGGGATTGTGATATTGCCGCATTTACTATGATAGCCACCGCCAATGGCTGCGGCACGGTTAGCGCCAGTGGCATCGACGCTGCCGCCCGTGATGGTGATGTCTCCGCAATCCCCACCAACACAGCCACCAATGGCTGCCGCTTTATCATTGAAGGGACTTGTGTCACCTTGATATGTAACTATTCCCTCGCCTGTAGCGATGATGTTGCCATCCTCGATGCGGATATTGCCGCATTTCATATTCCAGCCGGCACCGATGCCTGCTGCCGCACCGCTATTGCTGGCTTCGAGCGAGCCTTTGCCGCGTATGGTGAGCGTATAACCCGATGGAATGTAGATGCCAGGGTAATCATAGTGGTTGCTCTTCACGCGATTGTACGTCCCATCGTCAAGGATGATGACGGCATCGCCCTGACAGGATATGGCCGGCCACGGGTACTGGGATTCGTAAACGTCGACAACGGTGTAGATGTCCACGCCGCTGAGCGTCACCGTCGCACCGGCGGCAATCTTGACGTGGGTGCCCACGCCGCCCGTACCCGTCAGCACGTCGCCGTTCTGGAGCGTCACCTCGCCCGACTCGGCGTTGATGGTCACCGTGCGCTGTCTTATCATCAAGTAGACGACCGCATCCTTCTGTATGCCGTAGTCGGCCAGCGTGTGGCCGTCCTCCAACGTCGTGCCGCCATAGACGAGGTGCTGGCGGTCGGGGGCTATCCCCTCCTTGTCCTGTATCTTCGCCTTCACGTTGTCAATGGGGTCGCCCGGCTCCACCTCCAACGTGATGGTCTTGTCCTCCAATGTCTTGACGTAAATCGGCATCCCGCTCACCTGCGCCGCCATCATCAGCAGCACGAGCAGCATGAGTACGAAGTTTCTAACGGTGTTGGTTCTTGGTTTCATATTGATATTGAGTATTATTTGTTGTTGGTTTACTTCTTTTTGTTCTTCAGCATCTTTTTCTCTTCGCTGACCAAGCGGCACTCGTTCTGTGTCACGAGATAGCAGGCATAACGTGTGAGCATGATATCATCGACCTCACGATGAGCCCCCTTTCCTGCAACTATCATCTTATTGACGTCAATAAAATGATCAGATACAGACTGCCCCACGTTTTCGCAGGCTTACAGCGTGCAAAGTTGCAAAGATTTTTGGTAATAACCGCTACTCTACGCCCTAAACTTTGTTAATAGGCGAGATTCTCCATGCCGTGGTCCTCGAATACCAGCATGGGAGTTGCGTCGTAGCGGTAGTATTTGCCGCCGTATTTCAGTCAGATGCTGCAGTAGGCGGTGATGCCCGCATAGGTGCCAGTGCCGCTTACACACGGGGACTCCAATGTGTACTCTGTTTCCTATTTTGTTTTTTTCTTCTTTAATTCTAACTTGGGAATCTTGATTTCCTGACCTGGCTTTAAAATAGAGTCAGACGTGATTCCATTGTAGACTTCAAGATAGCACTCCATACCTGGCCCAATGGTACGTCTGCATATTCGAGTCAAATCATCAGAAGATTTAACGATCTCAATATGGTCAGTACCTATTATACGATAAGCACCTGTCCTTACGCGGTTATCCATTGCTTCATATTGATCTGATGAAATTGGCTCATTGTCCCGTTCTGGTTTTGAGACAGTCTCCTGCTCTTGAGAAAGTGAATCTTCGTCTGATAACATGATTTCTTGTTCTGGTGTCTTTGCTTCGACAACAGGTTCCTTTTCAACGTTTTCTGGAATGACCTCTTTCGGACTATTGGCGTACTTGTCTTTCAGATATCCTCCACCGAAAATGGCTGCGAGAATGATGATTAATGATAGGCCTATTTTCTTCCATTTAGCATCCGGGGTTTTCTGTTCCACAGACATAACTGGCTCTATATCAACCGATTCTGCAACAACAGGTTCCACAATCTGATATTGTGTATTGAAGTAAACCATCGTTAAATGATAAGGCGCAACATCGTTTGAAGCCGTGCAAAGACTCTCCGTTGAAGCATCATAGTATTTCAACTTCTTAGTAATGAGGTAGTTTGCGGTCTCTTTTACCCAGAATAAAGATTGGGGATTGAAGTCCATCGATGCAGCCTTGAATTGGGAGAGGAGACTTAGATTGCTACGGATGATATTGAGCACTTCCGCCAATTCCGCCACCGTAGGAAAGGAGTAGCTAAAGTAGGACCAGCCTTCAAAAAGCTGCACAGAATCATCCTTACAGAAAGGCTGTCCGCATACCAACATCATGTGTTTTGCCTTGACCTTGCCCTCCACTCTCAAAAGGATACCGTTCTGGCGTTCCGTTGCCTCACGAATACAGATGTAGCGCGAAGCTATCAAACTGTTGTATGACTTGCTACCACTACTTTTCAGCAGTTTGGATGTCCTTGGAGGGAATACGAATTCGCCTAAGCGCCAACTGTCTTCATTTGATGCCATATCACATATTTGATTGAAACACGGTTGCAAATATACGAGTTTTTTCGTTAACAAACGTTGTCTACCCTATTAAAATTCATTAAAAGTCAGAAGAATTAACGGAACAGTGGCGAGTAATAGAACATTAAAACTTCATGAATCTTACGGAAATAACGAACATTCTAAGGCAAGAATGATGTAGAATTACTGCCCCCGTTCCTCAATGGGTAGGGAGAAGCCTACACCAAACTGGGAGTGTAGTGCCGGGTTGCGGGGAGTTTAGTGCCGGGTTATTGTTGTTTGCGTATACCCAAACAACCGTTCGCGTATACCCAAACGACCGTTTGCGTACGCCCAAATGACTGTACGGGTATACGCAAAATCCGCTGTTGAATTTTATTGTGGGGCACCTTAGGGGCAGCCTGGGGCAGCTATTTTGGCATAAAGTACCCCTGTCAACTTATTGCTATCCAGTTGGTTGCAGCAAAATGGGGCACAAGGGGCACAATTTTTTTATTTTTCCGCCATTATAATTGGGCTATCATGAGCTGCACCTCAAGGGGAGTGATGCCGTGACGGGCAATCATGGGCTGTTCGGCTACGAGGAATTCGTGGTCGGGATTGAAGGTGACTGAGTCGAGGGAGGCGTAGCGGCGGAAGAGGTCGATAGCCCTGGGCAGCTGACGGGCAAACCAGTGGGCGTAGGCGGCGTTGAGCAGGTCTTCGGCATCGGGGGTGTCAGTGTCGAGCAGACGGTCGTAGATCTTCAGGGCCTGATCGTACTTGGCAGCTCCCACCAATGCCCACGCCAGCACACGGTTGACGCCGTTATCGTCGGGTGCCTCGTAGTTCAGTTTATAGAGCAGTTTGAGGGCTGCTTCGTAGTCGTTCATGTTGGTGAGGCAGACGGCAACGTTGAGCTGGTAGTTGCGGTTGTCGTCGTGCTTCTCCATCAGTCGGCGGTAGTACTGGCAGGCAAGGCTATAGTCGCCAGCCTCAAACAAAGCACGGGCATAGCCAGCCCACCCTCGCTCGTTCTCAGGGTCAAGCTGCAAGAGCCGCTCAAAACTCTGAACGGCAGTCAGTCCGGCGTTGGATGCATCGCGGGTACGCATGAGCACTCGTCCGTTCAACAGATAGAACTGTGCATCGCGGGCCTCATCGCTATAGTTCTGCAGGGTAGCCTTGGCAGCCTCGTAGAACCCGTGCTTCATAAAGAAGGCCACGGCCTGGCCAAACCTCGACTCGAGCTTCGTCTGCCGGAACGCAGGATGGGCGAAGAACACATAACGGGGGTAGGCAGCGTCGCCAAAGGGATTGACAAACTCGCTGCGCACAGGAAAGACCTTATAGAAACGGTACATGCCCTGCAGGTAGGAGCGTCGCAGGAAAGCAGGTGACTGAAGCTCCTCAGGCGCCATTTCGCCCCCAATCACAGTGGCCTCACCACGGTCTAACATCGACAGCAGGTTTTCGGGCATCCTTGACACCGTCTGCTCATAACCGATGACAAACGAATATTTGTCGCTGTCGCAGAAGGGAGCTGTAGTTATCAGCGTGTTGATAAACTTGCTGCCACGTACGCGACCCACTATATTGCTGACGACAGGATGCTGGGGGAAGAAAGGAATGAACCAGTTGACCACCACCTGGAAGAAGGGGAAACGCTTCATCTGGGAGAAGCCGCCGAAGAAGATATCGGAGCCCTGACGCTGCATGTCGACCATCTTACGCACACTCTCCTCTAACCGTTCCATGCGCTGTTCCGACAATTCAGGGTGGAGAACGTCGTCCATGGGGTCATCCTCCACCTCCTCAATACCGTTGAGGGTGACTCGGAGGCTGTTGTTCTTGATGAGGTCGGGCATGATCTCCGTCTGAATCTTCTGTGTGTCGCTTTCCGTCTTCAGGCAGTACATCAGCTGGAACTGCAGCTCGGCCAGTTCGTCGCAACAGCGCGGGTCCTCAGTCACCTCGCTGATCATGTCGTGCACCTCAGGATAGAGCTTATAGGCCTCGGTTTCGAGACTCAGCACCCATCCGATGAGGGCGCGCTGACGAACATGCTCGTCGGCCGTCTCACGATAGACCGTCATCAGCAGGCGGAACTTGTTGATGCCAAAGAAATTGATGGTTGAGAGCGTGATGGCACTCACGAGGATCTGCTGGTCAATCGTGTCGAGCGTGGGTGAGAGCAGCATGGCGGTGAAGGCTTCAGTCACGCCATCGGACCATAGCTTCGACGTCCAGATGTAGTCAAACAGGTCGCTCATCATGCCTAAATGCAGGTCATAGACCTTCTGCAGCTTTTCCTTGCGGATATGTTCAGGCTCCAAATCGAGCAGGGCAACGTCAGACACGAACTCCTCCATGATTCGTCGCAAGCCTGCGGGCGTCCAGTCGCGCCCGCCATTCCTCACCCTACTGTAGGTATTCGACACGAATGTACTGTTGCGCAGGTAGGCCCGAATGCAGACATTCATGGTCAGCACGTACATCTTACGCAGCAGCTGGTCGTAGAGCGTCTCGCGCTGAGGGTCATCGAAGCCTTTCAGCCAGTAGTCGCACATCAGCTCGTAGTCGGTCTTCAGCTGCAACAGCTGTTCGATGGCCTGCGGCTGCGCCATGACGGCCAAGTAGTTTTCCATCTGTACGATGGCCTTGCCCAGCTGGCGTTCGGCCAGCGTATGGATAATGGTAGTCAGGGATTCGTTCGTCACCATGGTCTTCTACAGTTTCAAGAATTTCCTGGCACGTTCCACGTCGGCCTCGGCAGGTGGCGACATGCGGCTGAACTTCAGCGAGGTGGAGAGCGAGTCAATCTCCTTGTCAGTCATTTTATAATACTTCAGCACCCACTTGCGAAAGTGTCCGATGCCATAGCGTGTCAATGAGTCGCACGCCATGTCGTAGCCCTTCCTGAAGACTTCGAGCTGGTGCTGCCGCGTAGAATCCTTCAAGTCCTTTTCGCGGAAGGCGATAAGCCCCAAACGCCAAGACAGGTCGCGGCTGTCCAACAGCAGCTTGTGACGCGCCAGACGGGCTTGTGAGGCCTGCGGCTCAGTGAGCAGGGCGGCGTCGATCTCGTGTCCTATCAGCATCTTCAGGCGGACATACACGTCGTTCACCTGTATCTTGAAAAAGCGGTCACGGTCGAGCTTGGCCGAGTCGATCACCACGTCAGACAGCAGGTCGGTAGCCGAATAGCGGGTCATGGCCAGCATCTTGTCGTCCAACTGCTTGAGCGTGGTGATACGCGCCATACGGTTGGCATAGACCTGCCAGTAGGCATCGGTCGACGTTACATACTGCAGCGGGGTGCCCTTCTTGATGAGACGTTCCGCCCGCACCAGGTCGGTGACGGCACCTTGCACGCTGCCTCCGGCCAGTGCCGTGTCACAGTCCATCTGGGCCGTAAACGTACGGAAGCGCACGTCAGCACCTAACTTATCGAAATAGCCCTCGTGCTTGGCCACGATCAGGGGCAGACAGTCCAACGTAGGCATGACGGCCACCTTCAGGGCAGCAGAATCAGCCCTCAACATCTCGGCTCGCTGGCGGCGAGTGATGCGCCGTTTTTCCTCTAACGAGGGACCGCAGCTGGCAAGCACCAGTAGTGCTATAAGAAAACAAATCGTCTGTTTCATCGGTGCAAAGGTACTAAATAATTTGTAAATTGTAATTCTTTTCAAAAAAAAAGAGACAGAGTCGGGGGCATATTCATATTTATTTTGTACTTTTGCACCCTACTTACATTAAAATACATCAAGACAATGAAACCTACACCTATTAAAAAAGAGATCGTCGACTCCCTGATTGCCCAGCTTGGCATACAGGATTTTGCCAAAGCCACCATACGCGAAGTGAAGCAAGTGGCAGCCATTGCCGAGCAGCAAAGCGGCGTTGAATTCATAAAAATGGAGATGGGAATTCCAGGACTGCCCGCCGCACAGGTTGGCGTGGATGCCCAGATCAAGGCCTTGCAGGACGGCATAGCCCACAGCTACCCTGACATCCAGGGCTATCCTGAGCTGAAGAAGCAGGCCTCGCGCTTTGTCAAGGCCTTCATCGACATCGACATCAAGCCCGAGGGCTGCGTGCCTGTCAGCGGAAGCATGCAGGGCACCTACGCCTCGTTCCTCACCTGTTCGCAGTCATGCAAGCAGAAGGACACCGTGCTTTTCATCGACCCCGGCTTCCCCGTCCAAAAGATGCAGCTGCAGGTGCAGGGCGTGAAGCACGAGACCTTCGACGTCTATGACTTCCGTGGCGAGAAACTCGGTCCGAAGCTCGAGTCCTATCTGTCGAAGGGCAACATCTGCGCCATCGTCTACTCCAACCCCAACAACCCGTCGTGGGTATGTCTGACGGAGCAGGAGCTGCAGACCATCGGACGCTTAGCCACCCAGTATGACTGCGTCGTCATGGAAGACTTAGCCTACTTTGCCATGGACTTCCGTCAGGACCTGAGCAAGCCCTTCGAGCCGCCCTATCAGCCCTCCGTGGCCCGCTATACCGACAACTACATGCTGCTCATCAGCGGTTCCAAGGCGTTCAGCTATGCCGGCGAGCGCATCGGCGTGGTATGCATCAGCGACAAGCTGTTCCACCGTCACTACGACGACCTGGCCGCACGCTACGAAGGCTTGCCCTTCGGCCTGGTCTTCTCCACCCGCATGCTCTACGCCCTCAGCAGCGGCACCAGCCACTCGGCCCAGTATGCCCTGGCTGCCATGTTCCGCGCTGCCTGCGACGGTGAGTACAACTTCCGCAACGAGGTGAAGATCTACGGCGACCGTGCCCACAAGCTGAAGGAAATTTTCTGTAAGCACGGCTTCCACATCGTCTACGACCGCGACCTTGACAAGCCCGTGGCCGACGGCTTCTACTTTACCATCGGCTACAAGGGCATGAGCAGCGGCCAGTTGGCCAAGGAACTGATGTACTACGGCGTCTCGGCCATCTGTCTCGTCACGACGGGCAGCCATCAGGAGGGACTGCGCGTCTGTACCTCGTTTATCGAGGACCATCAGTACCAGCAGTTAGACGAGCGCATGGCCGTCTTCGCAGAGAACAACCCTGCATAACGTCCTGCTTATGGCAAAGGAGAGAATAGCTTACGTCTGCGAGAACTGCGGACAGGAGTCGGCCAAATGGATTGGCAAGTGTCCTGCCTGCGGACAATGGAACACGTTCAAGGAAATCAAGGTAGGCCCTACCCCAGCCCCCGCTATCGGGAAGGGCAGCTTAGGTGGCAGCATATCGGCCAAGAGCCGCGATGCAGCCAAGGTGCTGCGCCTGCGTGACATCTCAGCCAAGGACGACCCACGCATCGACATGCACGACCAAGAGCTGAACCGCGTCTTAGGCGGCGGTCTCGTCCCTGGGTCCATCGTCTTGCTTGGCGGAGAGCCAGGCATCGGCAAGTCCACACTTTCGTTGCAGACCGTGCTCCAAATGCCCGACCGCCGCGTGCTCTACGTCAGCGGTGAGGAAAGCGCCCACCAGCTGAAGATGAGGGCGGAGCGTCTGCTTGCCTCATCCAACTCAGAGAGCCTGGATTCGCTGATGATTCTATGCTCCAACTCCCTGGAAGAGGTCTTCGAGCAGATCAAGGAGGTGCAGCCCGAGCTGGTGGTCATCGACTCCATACAGACCATTGCCACTGAAGACGTGGAGTCGAGTGCTGGCTCCATAGCCCAGGTTCGTGAGTGCGCCTCTGCCCTACTCCGCTTTGCCAAGAGCTCGAGCGTGCCCGTCATTCTGATTGGTCACATCACGAAGGAAGGCTCCCTGGCCGGCCCCAAAATACTGGAGCACATCGTCGATGCCGTCATCCAGTTTGAGGGCGACCAGCACTATATGTACCGCATCCTGCGAAGCATTAAGAATAGGTTCGGAAGTACCTCGGAATTAGGCATTTATGAGATGCAGCAAACAGGGCTCAGACAGGTATCGAACCCCTCGGAACTGCTGCTAACAGAAGACCACGACGGTCTGTCGGGCGTGGCCATCTCGTCGGCCATTGAGGGTGTACGTCCGTTCCTGGTCGAGACCCAAGCCCTGGTGTCGTCGGCAGCCTACGGCACGCCACAGCGGTCAGCCACAGGCTTCGACCAGCGCCGCCTCAACATGCTACTCGCCGTGCTCGAAAAGCGCGTAGGGTTCAAACTCATGCAGAAAGACGTGTTCCTGAACATTGCCGGCGGACTGCGTGTCACCGACATGGCGATGGATCTCTCAGTCATTGCCGCCGTCCTGTCGTCGAATGTCGACACGCCCATCGAGAGCGGCTGGTGCATGGCAGGCGAAGTGGGACTGTCGGGCGAGGTACGACCCGTCAACCGCATCGAACAGCGCATAGCCGAAGCCGAGAAGCTTGGCTTCAGCGACATCATCATACCAAAGTATAACATGCAGGGCTTTGACCACCGCAAGTTCAAGATTCAGGTCCACCCCGTCCGCAAGGTCGAGGAGGCGCTGAGGGCGTTGTTTGGATAGAAGATAGAGAAGTGATGAAGTTAAAGAAGTTAAGAAGTTAAGAAGTGATGGAGGTCTACAGAGAAATTATCAAGTCAGGGAAGTTCCTGCTACTCATGCTTACCATGACGCTGCCCACTATGGCGCAGCAACGGCAGGTGCTGTTAGAGACCACAGAAGGGAATATCCTGCTGGCACTCTACGACGACACCCCACGCCATCGCGACAACTTCCTGCGACTGGTAGAAGAACAGTTCTACGACTCATTGCTATTCCACCGCGTCATCAAAGGCTTTATGATTCAGGCTGGTGACCCTGACAGCCGACATGCGGAGCCAGGCCAAACCTTAGGTGAAGGTGATATAGGTTATACACTTGAGCCAGAGTTGTTTACCAAAGACGGACATCTACTGCATCATCACCGTAGAGGGGTGTTAGCTATGGCCCGCGAGGGCGACGACGTGAACCCAGAACGCCGCTCCAGCGGATGCCAGTTCTATATTGTCTGGGGCACCCGCTACTCTACCAACAACCTGAAGACCATTGGCGAACGCTTGGACTCCATGACCCAACATCGCGTCGTCATGACCCCTGAGATGACCAACCTCTACCGCAAGACAGGCGGCTCCCCACATTTGGACGGCCAGTATACCGTCTTTGGCGAGGTGGTTGAAGGGCTCGACGTCGTGGAGCGCATCCAGCGTGCCTATACCGACGACTACGACCGCCCCGTCTACGACGTGCGCATTATCAAGGCAACAATAACAACAAAACAATAACAACATGAAACGATTCTTATTATTAACTGCTATGATGACAGTCATCACATCGGGTTTTGCCCAAAAGAAGTTAGTGCTTTACTATTCTGAGACAGGTTCTACCAAGACGGTAGCCGAAGAGTTGCAAAAACAGCTTAATGCAGACATCGAGGCGATTGAGGCCGTGAAGCCTTATTCTGGCAACTTCCAGGAAACTATGCAGCGTGGACAGCGTGAGATGCAGAGCGGCGAGACGCCTGCCCTCAAGCCCCTGAAGTCGAAGATTGCCGACTACGACGTGATCTTCCTCGGCTACCCCATCTGGTTTGGCACCTATGCCATGCCTATTGCCACACTGGTAAAGGACAATGATTTTGCCGGCAAGACCATCGTGCCGTTTTGCACCTTCGGCAGCGGTGGCCTCAACACCTCGTCCGACGCACTGACGAAAGCCCTGCCAAAAGCCAAGATCCAGAAGGGCTACGGCGTGCGCACCGCCAGAGTGGCAGCTGCCGCCAAGGAGCTGGACCGTTTCCTGAAGGAAAACGGCTATAAGGAGGGAACCGTTGCTCCGCTTCCCGCCTACTCGGCTCAGCAGCCTGTTACCGATGCCGACAAGGCCATCTTCGACGCCGCCTGCTCCAGCTATCAGTTCCCGTTGGGCACACCTCTGACCGTTGGCAAGCGTACCACAGACGAGAGCATTGACTATGAATTCAAGGTTAAAAGTAGCGGTTTCGGCGGTGGCGAATCCACCTCAACCATCTACGTGACCGTAGGCAAGGAAGAGGGCGCCAAGCCCGAATTTACAGAGGTCGTCCGTTAACATCTGTTGGCCAACGGGCTCCGTGTTCCTCTTTAAAAATGTGAAAAAACTTTGCCAATTCATTGAAAATACCTATCTTTGCAGCCAATTACATAGAATTAAGGTAAGAAGAAATGAATAAGAAGATCTTGATACCACTTATTGTAGTGATATTGGCATTGCTCGGAGGGCTTGCCTATCTGTTTATGAACCTGCAGGAACAGAAGCAGGTGAACGAGGACATGCAGGAACTGGCACGTCTGGACAAACAGGAGATGGAGAATGAGTACGAACGCTTCACCTTGCAGTATAGCGAGATGAAGACGAAGATTAACAACGACTCCATCATCGAGCAGCTTACCCAGGAGCAGATGCGTACCCAGCAGCTGTTGGAGGAACTGAAGAAGACCAAGGCCGAGGATGCCCGCGAGATTACCCGTTTGAAGAAGGAGCTGGCCACCGTACGTGCCGTGCTGCGCGACTACGTGATGCAGATTGACTCGCTGAACCGCCAGAATGAGCGACTGAAAGCTGAGAATACACAAGTGAAGGAGCAACTGGCAGAGCGTAACACACAGATTGCCGGACTGAGCAACGAGAAGGCTTCGCTGTCGGAGAAGGTGGCCATTGCCGCCCAGCTCGACGCCACGAACATCCAGCTTCGTGCCCTGAAGAAGAACAACAAGGACGTCAAGAAAATTAAGGACTGCGTCAGCATGCAGACCAGTTTCACCATTACCCGCAACGTGACTGCCAGCAACGGCACCCGCACCGTCTACGTGCGTATCCAGAATCCTGGCGGCAACACCTTGAACGGTGGTGGTACCTTCACCTACGAAAACCGCAACCTACAATACACCATGAAGAAGAATATTGAGTACACGGGCGAGGAAACCAGCCTGACACTCTTCTGGCAGGTGACCCAGGCCTTGGAGGCCGGCGACTACCGCGTCAGCATCTTCGTTGACGGTAACATGATAGGAAGCAAAACGTTCTCGTTTAATTGATAAATGCGTATGAACAGACTATTAGGATTACTCTTGCTTGCAGGCGCAGCAGCGCCCATATCGGCTCAACGGCTGTTGACACTCGACAGCTGCCGGGCCATGGCACTGCGCAACAACAAGCAACTGAGCATCTCGAAGGTAAAGCAAGACATTGCCGCAAACCTGCGACGGTCGGCACGCACGAAGTATCTGCCCCACGTCAGTGCGATTGGTAGCTATATGCACACCACTGAAAGGGTGTCGCTACTCACTGCCGACGATCAGCATCTACTGTCGAATCTGGGGACAGTCGTCACCAGCAGTCCGGAATTCCAGACGGGTTATGGTGCTGTGAATGACATGATGGCTGGACTTGGCAAGGCCGCCCCCATGCTCGGCATTCTGGGTATTAGCGAGGAGCAATTGAGTGCTATGGCTACTATTGTGCAGCAGTCACCAGAAGCCCTCAAGACAAAGCTGAATGCCATTGGCCAGCATATTGTCGATGCCTTTGATACTGATACCCGCAATATCTGGGCAGGAAGCGTCATGCTGACTCAGCCGGTATTCATGGGCGGTAGCATTGTTGCACTCAATCGTCTGGCCAACCTCAATGAGCAGATGGCGCGTAATAGTCTTGATGCCCGTGAGCAAGCCACCATCTATGCTACCGACAAGGTGTATTGGCAGGTGGTGTCGCTACGTCACAAGCAACGTTTAGCCCAGGCCTATTTCGACCTGTTGAAGCAACTCGACGACAACGTTCACAAGATGATTGAGGAGGGCGTTGCCACCCGTTCCGACGGATTAAGCGTCGACGTGAAGCTGAACGAGGCCGAGATGACGCTGACGAAGGTGAACGACGGCCTGGTGCTGTCACGCATGCTGCTTTGCCAGACTATCGGCCTGCCCGTTAATGAGCAGATTATCCTGCCAGAGGAAGAAGCCGAGAGCATCGCAGCAGTAGCCATCTCGCCTGAGTTGGATGTGGCCATGGCCTTGGAGAACCGTCCTGAACTGAAACAGCTTGAAAACCTATCGGCCATGTCGCATCAGGCCACAAACATCCTGAAGGCTGCCAATCTGCCACAGGTGGCACTGGTGGGTGGCTATGTGGTCAGCAATCCCAACGTGATGAATGGCTTCCAGAAGAACTTCCGTGGTTTCTGGAATATTGGCGTGTTGGTGCGCGTCCCCATCTGGGACTGGAGTGATGGTATATATAAGGTACGCGCGTCGAAAGGCGCTACCACCATCCTGAACTTAGAGTTGGAGGAAGCCAAGGAGAAAATTGAGCTGCAGGCTACGCAGACTGCCTACCAGATGGACGAGGCCAACAAGCGTCTGACCCTGGCGGAGTCGAGCGTGAAGCGGGCTGACGAGAACCTGCGTACGGCCAATTTAGGCTTCAGCGAGGGTGTCATCACGCCTACCACCGTTATGGAGGCTCAAACCGCCTGGCTCCAGGCCAAGTCACAAAGAATTGACGCTGAAATCGACGTCCGTCTCTCGCAGGTGAACCTGAAGAAGGCTATGGGTACACTGACAGCCGAATAAACTTCGAAATAACGAAACATCGCAATAAAACAATAAAGAATATGAGTGCAAAGAAACAACATAACAACATTCTGCTCGCCATCCTGGGCTTTGTTGTAGTGATCATCATTGTAGCATTGATAGGCGTGTTCACCCTGAGTCGCGACCCAGAAATCATGCAGGGACAGGTGGAAGTCTCGGAGTATCGTGTATCGAGCAAGGTGCCAGGCCGCATACTTGAAATCCGCGTGAAGGAAGGTGACTACGTGAAGGTTGGCGACACGCTGGCCATTCTCGACGCCCCTGAGGTACGTGCCAAGATGGAACAGGCCCGTAGTGCCGAGAACGCTGCATCGGCTATTGAGCTGAAAGCACAGAACGGTGCCCGCAAGGAGCAGATTCAGGGTGCTTTCCAAGTGCTGCAGCAGGCCAAGGCTGGACTCGAGATTGCCGAGAAGTCGTACAACCGCATCCAGCGACTGTTCGACGAAGGTGTCATGTCAGCCCAGAAGCGCGACGAGGTGTATGCCCAGTACAAGGCCATAGAGGCCCAGTGCAAGGCCGCTCAGGCTCAGTACGACATGGCGGTGGCTGGTGCCCGTATGGAAGACAAGCTGGCTGCCCAGGCTCAGGTGGGTCGTGCCCGTGGTGCCGTGAACGAGGTTAAATCCTACTTAGGTGAGACGGTGCAGACCGCCCAGATGGAAGGCGAGGTCAGCTCTATCTATCCCAAGGTTGGCGAACTCGTTGGCACAGGCTCTCCCATCATGACCATCTCGATGATGAACGACCTGTGGGGCACCTTCAATGTGCGCGAAGACCAGCTCAACGGCATGAATGTCGGAACGGAGTTCACCGCCTTTATTCCTGCCTTCAACAAAGATGTGAAGATGAAGGTCTACTACATGAAGGACCAGGGTTCCTACGCTGTCTGGAAGGCTACCAAGGCCAACGGTCAGTACGACCTGAAGACCTTCGAGGTGAAAGCCCGTCCCATTGAGAAGATTGAGGGACTGCGTCCTGGCATGTCACTGATTGTGAAATAATTCGGCGATAGTTTGGAACATTTACGTCACGTCTGGCTCATCCTACTCCGTGAACTGACGATTCTCTGGAAGAATCCCATTTACGGTTTCTGCATGGTAGTATTTCCCATCGCAGTGATGCTGTTTTTCACTACGATGATGGACAATGGTGCGCCTGAGCATCTGCCCATCGGTCTTGTAGACGCCGACAACACATCGACCACACGTGCCCTTTCCCATCGTCTCGACGCCTTCCAGAGCACTAAAGTGGTGGAACGCTATGCCACGATGAGTGAAGCACGTCACGCCATTCAGCAGGGCAAGATCTACGGTTTCCTCTATTTCCCCAAGGGCACCACCGAGGAACTGATGTCCGCACGCCAGCCCCAGATTTCGTATTTCTACAGCCAGGCGGCAAAGTTGCCAGGTGCCTTAGCCATGAAAGACCTGAAGGTCATCTCCACCCTTGCCTCTGCTGCCGTTGGTCAGGCTACCATGCGGGCCCGTGGTGCTACCGATGACCAGATACGGGCCATGCTACAGCCCATTGCCGTTGACCTGCACTTGGTGGTCAACCCCTGGTCTAATTACAATGTCTACCTCTCCACGGTCTTTGTGCCAGGTATTTTCATGCTCTTCATATTCCTTATAACGGCCTATAGCATCGGCACGGAGCTGAAGTTCGGCCGCTCGAAGGAGTGGGTTGCGATGGCTGACGGCAACATGTTGGTAGCTCTGTTGGGCAAGTTCCTGCCACAGGCCTTCATCTGGCTGGCCATTTTCTTAGGCTATGAATACTACATCTACGGCGTGCTCCATTTCCCACATGAGGGAGGATCGTGGGCCATTATCCGCCTAACCCTTATAAGCGTATTCTCGTCGATGAGCTTTGGCATCTTTGCCTTCGGACTGCTGCCCTCGCTACGCATGTCGATGAGTGTCTGTTCACTCTGGGCAGTACTCTCGCTGTCGATGGCAGGTTCCGCCTTTCCCGTCATGGCCATGGACGGCCCGCTGCAGTCACTATCGTGGCTCTTCCCCCTGCGCCACTATTTCATGGTTTACCAGATTACGGTGTTCAACGGCTTCCCGCTGGTGGAGTCGTGGTTCCATTTTGCCGCCCTTGCAGCCTTCATGCTGCTGCCCTGGCTCGTTGTCGGTAAGATAAAAAACGCAATGCTCAATTATGTCTATATTCCATAACATAGCCGATGCCATTAGCGATGCCGCCTTCATCTGGCGACAGGAGATGCGCCAAGTCCTGCGCGACGAGGGCGTGCTCATCTTCTTTATCATCGTGCCGCTGGCCTATCCGCTGATCTATTCATGGATATATAATAACGAGGTGGTCCGCGACGTGCCCGTAGTGGTGGTCGACGACAACAACTCCTCACTCTCCCGTCAGTTTACCCGCATGGTCGATGCATCTGCCGACGTCAAGGTGTTGTGCCATGCAGCCGATATTGACGAGGCAAAGTCATTGGTGAGTCGCCAGTTAGCTAAGGGCATCTACTATATCCCCTCAGACTTTGACAGCAACATCTACAGCATGCGCCAGGCCACTATCAGCGTCTACTGTGACATGAGTCTCATGCTCACCTATCAGTCCATCTACAAGACGGCAGTGAGCGTCACTCAGACCATGGGGGCCGCTATCCAGGTAGGCCGCACACAACCTGTCACTGTGCGCGAAGCCGAAATCAGCGTCCAGCCGCTGACAGTCAACGAGGTGTCCATCTTCAATCCCGCTGGGGGCTATGGTTCCTCGGTGCTCTTGGCAGTGCTCATGCTGATTCTCCAGCAGACACTGGTGCTCGGCATCGGACTTTCCGCAGGTACAGCCCGCGAAAACAATCGCTACCACGAGCTGATTCCCATTGACAGTCACTATCAGGGCATCTTCCGCATCATCGGCGGCAAGTTCGTCTGTTATTTCATGATCTATGCTATCATGGGAACCTATCTCACGCTGGCCGTGCCGTGCTTTTTCTCTTTCCCCCACTTAGCCCGCTGGCAAGACCTGCTGCCCCTCATGCTGCCATACGTGCTGGCCTGCATCTTCTTTGGCATGATTGTCTCCTGTGTAGTACGCTACCGCGAGAATGTGATGCTCCTCATGGTCTTCGTTTCTATTCCCCTGCTGTTCCTCAGCGGCATCAGCTGGCCACGGGAAAGCATTCCGGCGTTCTGGCAGAGTATTTCATGGCTATTCCCCTCTACCTTTGGCATTCGTGGCTATGTACGCTTAGAGTCGATGGGGGCCACCCTCAACGACGTCAGACCTGAGTACTATGCCCTCTGGATTCAGACGCTGGTATATTTTGTCATTACCTGTATAGTATACCGTCATCAGATTATCCGTTCACGCCGCCATGCCATCGAGCGGCTTGACCGCATAGGCCGTAAGATAGAGGTCGTCAACCAGATCAGGCGCCGCAAAAGTAAACAAAACACACAATGAGAAAAATCTGCCAACTTATTTCTCAGCACATGGGTGTACTGGTGCTGGCTGCTGCTGTGCTGGCATTGGTATTTCCTGACGTGCTGCAACAAATTCCCACAAAGGTCATCAACTATCTGTTGGGCGTGGTGATGTTCGGCATGGGACTGGCATTGAACCTTCAGGACTTTAAGATTGTGTTCAGCCGTCCCAAGGATGTCATCATCGGCTGTCTGGCACAGTTTACCATTATGCCGTTGTTAGCATTGGGCCTTTCACGGCTCTTCTCGCTCGACGAGGCACTGGCGCTTGGTGTAGTGCTGGTAGGCTGTTGTCCTGGCGGCACGGCTTCCAACGTCATCACCTATCTGGCCAAAGGCGACTTGGCTCTCTCTGTAGGAATGACAGGTGTCTCTACCCTGTTAGCCCCAGTCATGACGCCTTTGCTCACATGGGCACTGGCAGGAAAGAGTGTCGACGTCGACGTAGCAGGCATGCTGCTGAGCATACTCTGGGTAGTCATCCTGCCTATCGTGGTGGGTCTTATTGTCAAAGGGTTCTGGCCAAAGTTCACGGAGAAAGCCATTGACTATCTCCCTGCTGTTTCCACGATTGCCATTGCCATGATTGTGGCCATTGTCATTGGTGCCAGTGCCAGCAAGCTGTTGGCAGGTGGCATGATTATTATTCTGGTGGTCATACTACACAACCTTTGTGGATTAAGTCTCGGCTATCTGATAGGCCGGCTGCTTGGCCTGTCCGAGCCAAAGAAGCGAGCCATCTCCATCGAGGTAGGTATGCAGAACTCAGGCCTTGCATCATCACTGGCCACTCTCCATTTCGCTGCCTATCCTCTTGCCACCATTCCTGGTGCCATCTTCAGCGTGTGGCACAACATCAGCGGTGCTGCCGTTGCCTACCTCTACACCAATATAAACGATAGAATATGGCTAAGGAACAGTCACAGATCAGGGAAAGAAAACGGGTAAACCTGAAGGAGCCGCGACGATATAAGGTGATTATCTTTAACGATGATTTCACTACAATGGAATTTGTAGTGATGATACTCGTACAGGTTTTCCTAAAGAGCGAGGAAGAGGCCAATGCCTTAATGCTGCAGGTGCATCACTCGGACAAAGCCGTAGTAGGCATCTACAGCTATGACATAGCCGTATCGAAGGCCCGCAAGGCCACCAACATGGCACGTGAGCAGAACTTTCCGCTCAGAATAACCGTTGAGCCAGAGAATAAGAAGTAAAGTTATGGCAGAGATAAGACAGACACTACGAGCATCAAAGATGCTTAACAAAGCCTACGAATACTGCAAAAAACACAGACATGAGTTTGTGATGCCTGAGCATTTGCTTTTAGCGCTGGCTGAGGATTTAACTTTCTGTGAAGCATTAATCATATTCGATAGTACTCAACAACTGGATGATCGTGTCAAAGAGTATCTTGAAAACATAGAATCGATACCAGAGGATATGGAATACGAGCCAGAGACATCGGCACAGATGTCGAAGGTGATTGAGTCGGCAGTGCAGCAGGTGGCTTTGAGCAGTGCCGAGGCGGTGGACATTCCCCATCTGACAAAAGGTATCCTTGAGTTGAAGGATTCTTGGGCTGCCTACTTGCTGAATGAAAGTATCCAAGGTCAAGAGGCCAGTTTCATGAGTCACCTCATTAACTTCTATCGTTATGACGACGAGCTGACTGAAGAAGCAGGAGAAGAACGGAAGCCTGATGCAGCATGGAAGCATCTGGTGACGTGCATGAACGATGCGTACAAGAAGCAGAATCCGCTGATTGGCAGGAAAGAAGAGCTGGAAAGAACCATACAGGTGCTGTGCCGCATGGACAAGAACAATCCGCTGCATGTGGGTGAGCCTGGCGTAGGTAAGACGGCCCTTGTCTGGGGACTGGCCCGAATGATTGAAGAGGGCAATGTGCCTGAGCGGCTGAAGGGCTGCAAAATCTATCAGTTAGACTTGGGTACGCTGTTGGCAGGAACGCAGTATCGTGGTGACTTCGAGAACCGCATCAAGCAAATCATGGACGGCGTGGCAGCAGATCAGGCCAACCCAGTAGAGCCAGTAGCCAACATTGTGTATATCGACGAGATTCACACCCTGGTGGGAGCTGGTGCTACCAGCGACAGTGCCCTGGATGCCTCGAACATGCTGAAGCCCTATTTGGAGTCAGGCAACATCCGCTTTATCGGCTCAACGACCTATGAAGAATATAACCGCCACTTCTCACGCTCGAAAGGCATGATACGCCGTTTCCAGCAGATAGACATTCCTGAGCCTACCATCGACGAAGCCAAACATATACTGCGCCAGTTACAGTCAAGATATGAGAAGTTCCACAACGTGAAATACGATGACAATGCCATTGACTTTGCTGTTGAGGCGAGTGCCAAGCATGTGAACGACCGGTTCCTGCCTGACAAAGCCATCGACTTGATTGACGAGGCGGGAGCTCAATTAGAGGTCAAAGGTGAGAGGTCAAAGGGCAAAGGTCGGAAGTCGCAAGTGAGCGTGACAAAGGCTGATATTGCTGAGGTGCTGGCGAAGACTTGCAAGGTGGATGCATTAGCAATGGCCGAGGACAATGACTATCAGCAGTTAGAGAGTCTGGCACCACGAATGCTCTCGCAGATTTACGGCCAAGATGAAGCCATCCGTCAGGTCGTGGAATCAGTACAGATGTCAAGGGCAGGATTGCTCGACGACAACAAGCCTCTGGCCTCACTACTGTTTGTGGGGCCCACGGGTGTGGGAAAGACAGAGGTTGCACGGGTGCTGGCCAAGGAGCTGGGCATCGAACTGATACGTTTCGACATGAGCGAATACACGGAGAAGCACGCAGTAGCCAAACTGATTGGTTCGCCGGCGGGCTATGTGGGCTATGAGGACGGCGGATTGCTGACAGATGCCATCCGCAAGTCGCCCAACGCCGTGCTGCTGCTCGACGAGATAGAGAAAGCCCATGAGGACATCTATAATATTCTGTTACAGGCGATGGACTATGCCCGCCTGACAGACAACAAGGGCAGAAAGGCCGACTTCCGCAATGTGGTGCTGATTATGACCTCGAATGCTGGAGCACAGTTTGCCTCGAGCCATATCGGTTTCAGCAGCAATGTGAGCCGAGGCGAGGCCATGATGAAGCAAGTAAAGAAAACCTTCAAGCCAGAATTCTTGAACCGACTGACAGGTGCCGTTGTGTTCCACGATATGGACAAAGAGATGGCAACGCTGATTCTGAAGAAAAAGCTACGCGAACTGGACGAGAAGCTCGAAGCCAAGCAGGTGAAAATGACACTCACCCCAGAAGCCTTTGACCATCTGCTGAAAGAAGGCTTTACGGCAGAATATGGCGCACGAGAGATGGACCGCGTCATTGCCCAACAGCTGAAACCGCTACTGATGCGCGAGATTCTGTTTGGCAGGTTGAAGAATGGTGGCGACGTAACCATAAATATCAAGGATGGCAGTTTGGCAATTAAATGACGAACTATGGTTTCCCGATCCACATTGGGGCGAGGATGACGGATTGGTAGCCATTGGCGGCGACCTTTCAGTGAATCGTCTGTTGTTAGCCTACAACTACGGATTCTTTCCCTGGTATGCATTCAATATGGAGAGTGAGCCTCACTGGTATTGTCCGCTCGACCGCTATGTCATCTTCCCCAGCGAGATTCACATCAGTCATTCCATGCGCCAGCTACTGCGGCAACAGAAGTACAAGGTGACGGTGAATGAAGATTTCGAAGGCGTGATTCTCGGCTGTTCCAAGGCCCAGGGGCGTGATGAGCAGGGAGGCGCATGGCTGGGACCCAATATCATTGAGGCCTACACAGAGATGCACCGTCGCGGCTATGCGGCGAGTGTGGAGGTGTGGGAAGGAGATAAACTTGTCGGGGGACTCTATGGCGTTACTCTGAATAAAGCCTTCTTTGGCGAAAGCATGTTCTCACTGGTTCCCAACGCATCGAAATTGGCATTGATTCACTTGGCAAAGGCGATGGAGAAGGTAGGCGGTCGTTTCATAGACTGCCAGTTTGAGACGCCGCATCTCAGTTCGATGGGCGGCAAACACATCTCTTACGATGACTATATAAAGCTTCTACAATCCTAAGGGGTTGATGGCAGAATAGGCCTGACGGACGTGATGCTCGATGCCCTCGGCAGAGTAGTCGCCGCTGACGTTGGCCAATTGGTTGGGATTGAGTTCCAGAACCTTCTGCATGTCGGCCTCTGCGCCAGCTTTATCGCCTGAATCGAACTTGAGTTGTCCGCGTTCACGATAGGCCTCAATGCTGAAGGGGTTGACCTCTGTCAGGTCGTCATAGAGCTTGATGGCCTGTTCGGTGTTACCTTTACGAGCCTCTATGCGTGCCTTAAGCAGCAACACGTCCTCCTGAGCACCTACATGCTCGATGAGCCACGAAGCGTCGTCATCGGCAGCATTAAGGTCGCCCATTCCAAGCAGTATCTGGGCCCGCGAGAGGTAGGCCACGGCGAAGTTGGGGTTGAGGACGATGGCTTTGGTGAGCATGGCGATGGCAGCGACGGGGTTGCTTTTGTGGAGCAAGGAGTGATGGAGTAAGTAGTAGGCCTGTGGGGCATCGGGGGCGAGTTGAATATACTGTTCGCAGGTTTGGCTCATCGTGTCGTAGTCCTCCTTCATATAGGCGATTTGGGCTATACGTTCGAGGATGGGGCCTTTATCGCCAGTAAAATTGGCGAGGAGGGATTGTAGCTGTTCCAATGCGCCATCGAGGTCGCCCTTTCGAAGCAAGACTTGTGACAGATAGTCGTGAACCTCGAGGTCGCTGTCGTTGAGTTTGAGTGCTTCTTGGAAACAGCGGATGGCGTAGTCGGTCTGTCCTATCTTCATGGCTTTGACGCCATCATACTTGAGGAGGTCGTATTTCTTTGCTTCCTGTTCCTTTTGTTCTTCTTCCGGCGAGAGTTGTCGGCCGCCGAAGAGTGCGTTCCAGATTCCCATTTTGTTTGTTTTTTAGTGGATGGTGGATAGTGGATGGTGAATAGTGAATTGGCTATCGCCGTTGGATGGTGAGAGCAGCTTCGTGTGTTTCGACGGGGTTGGAGTAGATGCCGAGGAAGATGTCGCGGAGCACGTCGGGCTCAGCGATATCGAACTCCTGGAGTTTCTGCATGTGGTTGACGAACTTCTGGTACTCCTGTTCGGTATAGCGGTCACGGTAGTGCTGCTGTGCGTAACGCAGATCGTGGGCAATGTAGTTGTTGGGTCTGAGCTGATAGGCAGCATTGATACGCTGGTCGAGGAGTGCGGCGACGAGTCGGTGGTACTCGTTGCTGGTGGACTGGTCGTAGCAGGTGAGGTCGAGCTCGGTGATCTGGGGACAGAAGGTGAAGTGAACGCGTCCCTTAGGTTGGGCGATACCTGTAAGGATACTGTTCAGGTCTTCGCCGGGTTTCTTGACATAGCGGCTGAAGCGTGACTCGTAGAGTTCGAGGGCTTTGAGAATGTCGCAGGACTCCCATTCGTAGCTGACGGACACGGGCACAATGTTGAGCTCGGCAAGGGCCTTGATTTTGTCCTGTGGGTAGCTCATGCAGAACATCTTGATGATGCCCTGGTCGGTCTGGTCGATACCATCCTTGGTACGTCCGTTCCGCTGTGCAATCCAGAGGCTCTGGCGTTTCTGGGTGAGGACATAGCGGATATAGTCGCTGAGGTGCTGGGATGAGAGGTAGAAGTCGCGCATGGTGCCGCCTCGCTCTACTCGGAACATCTTGTTGCACTTACCGATGTCGATGACGAGTGGTGACGACATGAGGTTGGCGCCAAAGGTGATTTCACTGGTTTCATGCCCGTTACGGTAGAGGATATACTGAAGGAGGCAGGCATCGAGCATGATGTCGCGATGGTTTGACACGAAGAGATACTTCTTGGCGGGATCTAACTGATCTACGCCTTCGTAGGTAAACTCTGTGGTGGAACGACTGATGACCTGCTCGTTGACGCAGCGCATGACCTCGAGCTGGAAGTCACGGATGGTGCGGAAGGAGAGCATCATCTGCTTGACGTCTTCTGGGTTACGGTCTGGATAGACATAGGTGCAGAGCAGCCCGAAGAAGTTGCTCTTGACGATGCGCTGCATGGCAGCGGGTATTTCCTCGTCGTAATAGGGACGGATGTCGTCGAAGTTATTCATAATTGTGGATAGTGGATAGTGGATGGTGGATAGTGGATAGTGGATGGTGGATAGTGATTTGCTGGAGCCAGTTGAGGAACTCGGTGAACCAGTGGGAGGCTTCCTCGGTAGTTTTGCTCCAGGTGGTGCCGAACCCGTGGCCACCAGTCTTATACTGGATGTAGCGATGGGGTACTCGGTTTGCGGTGAGTGCTGAGTCCATGAGGACGGAGTTGTAGTAGTGGACGATGGGGTCGTCAACGCAGTTCATCAGGAATACGGGTGGCATGTCGGGTGTGACGTGACGTTCGAGTGAGAGGCTGTCGCGCATGCGACTTGAATGTTTCTTCCATTCTCCAAGCAATCCACGACGCGAACGCTTATGCACGCAGGGATGTGACATGGTAACCACAGGATAGCAGGGAGCAATAAAATCTGGACGCAGCTCGCCCTGTCCGAAGATGGCAGCAGAGAGAGCAAGGTGTCCACCTGCGGAGAAGCCCATCACCCCTACCCTCTTATACTTGCCCATACTGCGCACACGGCTGATGGCCTCCTGCACGTCATTAAGCGGCATAGGATGGTGATGGCCTGGAATAAGCAGGCGGCTGTGGGTGATAAAGGGGAAGATGCCTCCCGTACGATAACGCAGCACGTATGCAGCAATGCCATTCTGGGCCAATGAACGTGCGACACTGTCGCCCTCCGTCTGATAGTCGAGCCAGAAGTAGCTGCCGCCAGGACAGACGATGACAGCCGTCTCCGAGGCCTGCGCAGGCAGGTGCTCCTCGAGCGTGATGGCCTGCATATCGACACCCCATAGCAAAAGGCAAAAAGCCAGCAACCACCTACTCATTGCGCGGCATCGAGAATGGCTTTCACCTTCTGAGGATCAAGCTGGTGATACTTATGTCGGATATCGGCGTCGAAGTCGACCTCGAAATACTCCTCGTCGTAGAACGACAGCTTGGAGTTAGTATCGGGTGCGCACTCAATATAGATCATCTGAGCAGGGTCAATGCCCTTTGCCTCACAAATCTGGTCGGCCAGTTTACGCCCAGCATAGGTAATGCTGGTGCCAGGATTCTCCTGATAGAGTTCAGTGACGACGACATAGGTCTTGCCGTCGTGCTGGCGAATCTTTAAACCGCAGCATGAGGGGTCGTCCCAGGTTCCGCGGAACTCGAAGATCTCGTCGTAGTATTCTTTGGGGACTTTCATAATTGTGGATAGTGGATGGTGGATAGTGGATTATACGTTAACATTACGTTTCGAACGGTCTACCTGATGGCCAAAGCTCTGATTCATCAAGCGGCGGTCGCGCGGTCTGTAGGTACCTTCGTTCATTTCGCGGAGGGCAACGTTACAGAAGAGGTTGAACATCTTCTGCTCCTGAGTCTCGTTCTTATAGAATGACTGCCAGGCGTAGTCGTAGACATTCTGCAGTTGTTCGGGCGTCATGTGCTTAGGCTGGAACACCACCTGTCCGGCGTTATAATGGTTCCAGTCGAAGTCGAAAATACGTCCCTGACGCAGCAGGTCATCGTAGATCTTGGTATGCGGGAAGGGGGTGAGCACGGTAAACTCTGCCAAGTCGAGGTCTATCTCGCCAAGGAAGTCGATGAGCCGCTTGCAGTCATCCTCCGTCTGGTTGTCGAGCCCCAGGAGAATGGTTCCCTCAACACCGATACCGTGATCGTGGTAACGCTTCACACGTTCCTTAATATAGTCGGAGGTATCGTAGACAGCCTGATAGACATACCAGGCACCAGCCTCGTAGGCCAACTGCAACACCTCGTCGTCGTCCTCAATAGTATGGCTAATCCACTTCTTCTTCAACGGAGCGATGGCACGGAAGAGTTCTTTCTCCCACTCCTTGTTCTGAGCCAGCGAGTT
>CADBHI010000028.1 GCA_902794405.1 uncultured Prevotellaceae bacterium | reverse complement strand
GAATGCCATTGTCGGTTTCTCCGACCTGCTTCACATGGCCAGTACCACCGAAGAGCGCACGGAGTTCATCCACATCATTCGCCACAACTGCGACTTGCTGCTACGTCTCATCGACGACCTGTTAGAGACCTCTGACATGAACGAGAATATCCAGCGCATTGAGCCTGAAGATATTGACTTTGCCCTATTCTTCAATGAAATGGGACAGACATTGGAGCAACGTGTCCAGGAACCGTCAGTCAAGTTCCTGAAGGACAACCCATATGGCACATTCCCAGTACGTACTGATAAAGAACGTATACAGCAAGTCATCACCAATTTCGTGACCAACGCAGTAAAGTACACCCACGAGGGACACATCCGCATAGGATATATTGCCACCCCGGAAGTAACTGGCACACCGACTATACCCCCCATAAAGGAAAGTCCTGAAATACTTGAAAGCCCGTCCTCTGACAACGGCATTCTCATCTACTGCGAAGATACTGGTGCTGGCATTCCCCCGGAAAAGCAGTCTTCGGTGTTCGACCGCTTCGTCAAACTCGATGACTTTGTACAAGGTACAGGACTGGGATTGTCCATTACTTTCTGGCTTTGGATTCCCCGTTACTTGACTTTGGGCAATTTAACAATAGAAAAATAAAAAAAAGTGGCGGCAGTTAGAGGATTAGTCGCCACTTTTTATTATCTTTGCACCCTATTTACTAATATGTACATATAACGTTATAAGAAATGGCAGAAACAAAGAAGATTAAGACCGCATTGGTATCGGTATTTCACAAGGATGGCCTTGACGAGTTGCTGAAGAAGCTGAACGAGGAAGGAGTAAAGTTCTTAAGTACAGGAGGAACACAGAGTTTCATTGAATCACTCGGCTATGAGTGCCAGAAAGTAGAGGACGTAACAACCTATCCCTCTATTCTTGGTGGCCGTGTTAAAACGCTTCACCCAAAGGTGTTTGGTGGAATCTTGGGACGTCGCGACAACGAAGGCGACCGCGAGCAGATGGCAAAGTACGAAATCCCAGAGATTGACCTCGTCATTGTTGACCTCTATCCTTTCGAGCAGACTGTCGCCAGTGGTGCCAGCGAGGCTGACATCATCGAGAAGATTGACATCGGTGGTATCTCGCTCATCCGTGCTGGAGCCAAGAACTTCAAGGACGTCGTTATCGTCCCCTCTAAGGCCGAGTATCCTGTATTGCTCGACATACTTAACGCTCAGGGAGCCGAGACAACAATTGAGCAGCGTAAAGGCTTCGCAGAGAAGGCTTTCGGTGTAAGCTCTCACTATGACACTGCCATTCACGGCTGGTTTTCTAAGAGGTAAAAAGATAATAAAGTAAAAAAGGTTAGAAGAGAATGGGATTTTTTAGTTTTGTCCAAGAGATCGCTATGGACCTTGGAACGGCCAACACGATTATTATCAGTGATGACAAGATCGTTGTTGACGAGCCGTCAGTAGTTGCCCTTGACCGCCGAACAGACAAAATGATTGCTGTCGGCGAGAAGGCCAAGATGATGTATGAGAAGACACACGACAACATTCGTACTATCCGTCCTTTACGCGATGGTGTGATAGCCGACTTCTCTGCCTGCGAACAGATGATGCGCGGCCTTATTAAAATGGTTCACACCGGCACGCGGCTGTTCTCTCCTTCGCTCCGCATGGTCATCGGCGTTCCTTCAGGTTCAACTGAAGTGGAGCTCCGAGCTGTCCGCGACTCTGCCGAACATGCAGACGGACGTGATGTCTATCTGATTTTCGAGCCAATGGCAGCAGCTATCGGTATCGGCATTGACGTTGAGGCTCCAGAAGGTAACATGATAGTCGACATTGGCGGTGGTACAACCGAAATTGCCGTCATCTCGTTAGGTGGTATCGTTGCCAACACCAGTATCAAGGTAGCAGGAGACGATTTGAACACCGATATTCAGGACTATATGTCCAGACAGCATAACGTAAGGGTTAGTGAACGCATGGCCGAACGTATTAAGATCAACGTCGGTTCTGCTTTGACAGACCTGGGCGACGAAGCTCCCGAGGACTATATCGTTCATGGCCCGAACCGTATTACGGCCCTGCCTATGGAGGTGCCCGTCTGCTATCAGGAGATAGCCCACTGCATTGACAAAACCGTAGCCCGCATCGAGGCTGCTGTATTAGCAGCACTTGAGAACACACCGCCAGAGTTGTATGCTGATATTGTGAAGAACGGCATCTATCTGACAGGTGGCGGCGCCTTGCTACGTGGACTTGCCAAACGTCTGACAGACAAAATGAACATTCCTTTCATCGTGGCTGAAGACCCGTTACACTGTGTAGCCCGTGGTGCTGGCATCGCGTTGAAGAATGTAGACCGTTTCTCGTTCCTGATGAGATAATCGGCGAATGAAAAACCTGCTGGCATTTATTGCGAGGTATTACCACTGGTTGATGCTCCTGATTCTGGAGGTGGCCAGTGGTGTATTGCTGTTCAAGTACAACAGCTACCAGAGTAGTGTGTGGTTCACGTCGGCAAATGCCGTCGTTGGGAAGATCTACGAGTGGGATGGTGCAGTTCGCTCTTTCTTCTCATTGGCTCGTGTCAACGAAGAACTCACACTACGCAACTTCTACCTCGAACGACAAGTAACCCAGTTGCGCCGCTTATATGGCGACCTGACTGCCGACACTACCATTTTGGAGCGTCAGGAACTGGAGTTTCTTAGCCGCTACGAACTGGTGCCAGCCAAGGTTGTATCCAACTCTGTCAACAAGTCCGACAACCTCATCACCATTGACAAAGGCAGCAACGACGGTGTTGAGAAGGACATGGGCGTTGCCTGTGGCAATGGGGTGGTAGGCGTTGTATACCTGGTTTCCAGCCACTATTCGGTGGTCATACCTGTACTAAATGTACCCTCTTCACGTATTAGTTGTGCCATTCGCGGTCGCGGATATTTCGGCTATCTGCAATGGTATGGTGGCGACCCTACGGTTGCCTATGTTGAGGACATTCCCCGTCATGCACGTTTCAAGCGTGGTGACTGGGTGGAGACCAGCGGCTATTCATCCATCTTCCCACAAGGTGTCCTTGTCGGAAAGATTGAAAAGATATACAACTCGACCGACGGACTCAGTTACCGACTGAAAGTGAGACTGTCCACCGACTTTGCCTGTCTTCGCGATGTCTATGTCATCAGCGACAAAGGTGTTGGCGAACAGCTACAGTTGTTGGAAGCAGCCAAAGATTCTATCACAATGACTCCTAAACAATAAACGACTATGGCAATTGACGCTCTGAGAAGACTGATTTCCTTCATCGTGCTATGTCTGGCCCAAGCATTGGTATTCAACCATATCCATCTGCTTGGCCATGCCACGATATTGCTATATGTCTACTTTATTGTGATGTTTCCCAGAAACTACCCCCATTGGTCGATCCTTTTGTGGAGCTTTGCGTTGGGGCTTTGTGTGGATATCTTCTCAAACACGCCCGGCCTGGCTGCTGCTTCGCTGACGCTCACAGGATTCCTGCAACCCTACCTCCTGGAAAAGTTTGTTCCACGAGAGGCTGCCGAGAACATCAGGTCGTCGATGGTAACATTGGGATTCACCAAGTTCCTGATATTAGCAACGGCACTGGTGTTTATCCATTGTCTGCTCTTTTTCACGCTCGAGACATTTTCTTTCTTCAATTGGATACAATGGGTTCTGAACATTGCCGGTACAACGATTCTTACGGTGGTGGTGTTGATGGCTTTAGAGAGTGTGCGCAGATAGATGAAGAATTATGGACTTGAAAACCGTCGCTATGTGATTGGTGGGGTGGCTACGTTCATCGTGGTTGTCTACATCATCAGGCTTTTCATGCTCCAGATTTCCAGTGACGACTACAAGAAAAGTGCTGACTCTAATGCCTTCCTGAAAAAGATTGATTTCCCCTCGCGAGGCATTATTACCGACAGAAACGGCCAACTGCTGGTCTTCAATCAGCCCGCCTACGACATTATGGTGGTCATGAACGAGGCCCGCGGCAGGCTTGACACGGTTGAATTCTGCAATGCCCTGAACATTACCCGCAAGGAGTTCGACAACCGCATGTCTGCCATGACAGACCGGTCGCGCAATCCGGGATACTCACGTTTCACCCAGCAACTCTTCATGAGCCAGCTCTCTGACAAGGAGTTCTCTGTCTTTCAGGAAAAGATGTATCGATTTCCTGGCTTCTACGTCCAGCGTCGCAGCATCAGGCAGTATCAATATCCATACGCTGCCCACATCTTAGGCGACGTAGCAGAGGTGTCGCAAGCTGATATTGAGAATGACGGCTATTATCAGCCCGGCGACTACATAGGCAAACAGGGTGTAGAACGCAGCTACGAACGACAACTGCGCGGCGAAAAGGGTGTCAAGATTCTGCTCCGCGATGCTCACGGCCGCATACAGGGCAGTTACCAAAACGGTGCACTCGACCAGCAGCCCAAGCCCGGCAAGAACCTTACCTTGTCCATTGACTATAAGCTGCAGGCCCTTGGTGAACGTCTGATGCAAAACAAGATTGGCGCTATCGTTGCCATTGAACCATCTACGGGTGAAGTCCTTTGTATGGTAAGTTCGCCTACCTACGACCCTCGTCTGATGACTGGTCGTCAGCGTTCAAAAAAGCATCAGGAACTGAACAATAACGTTTGGAAACCCCTTCTGAACCGTGCCATCATGGGACAGTATCCTCCCGGCTCAACGTTTAAGACCACTCAGGGACTGACCTTTATGAACGAAGGCATTATTACGCCCACCACGCAGTATCCCTGTTCTCGCGGATTTCATTTTCGAGGATTACGCGTAGGTTGTCACGGTCATGCTGCACCGCTTGCCCTCGTGCCAGCCTTGTCAACCTCATGCAATGGCTATTTCTGTTGGGGACTCTATCACATGATTGGTGCACAGTCCAAATATGGTTCCGTGCAAAATGCGATAAACACCTGGCGTGACTATATGGTTTCAATGGGATTCGGCTATAAGTTGGGGATTGACCTTCCTGGAGAAAAGCGCGGACTTATTCCCAATGCCCAATTCTACGACAAGCATTACCACGGTTCATGGAACGGACTGACTATTATCTCAATCGCCATCGGACAGGGTGAGGTCAACGCCACTCCACTTCAAATTGCCAATCTGGCGGCCACAATTGCCAATCGTGGCTACTATTATGTGCCACACGTGGTTCGCAAGGTACAAAATGAGCCTCTTGACACCCTCTTTACCCGCAAGCACCAAACCAAGGCCAGCTCACGTTGCTACGACTATGTGGTACAAGGCATGCGCTCTTCCGTACTTGGTGGAACCTGTCGTTCATTGGGACGCTACGACTTCATGGCCTGCGGAAAGACAGGAACGGCCCAGAACCGAGGTCGTGACCACTCTGTGTTCATGGGCTTTGCGCCAATGGATAACCCCAAGATTGCCGTCGCCGTCTATGTCGAGAATGGCGGATGGGGAGCCGACTATGGTGTACCGCTCGGCGGGCTCATAATGGAACAATATATTCATGGAAAGCTATCGGAAGCCTCAGAGAAGAAGGCTGAAGAATTCCAACATCGTGTAATCAGCTATGGCACAACAAGCAGATAAGAAACCAGGCGTACTTCGCTCCCTCGACTGGGTGACGATCGTTATCTACCTTTTGCTGCTGGCAGGAGGATGGATGAGTGTTTGCGGAGCCAGTTACGACTATGGCGATACTGACCTTTTGTCGCTCTCCACACGTTCTGGAATGCAGATTGTCTGGATTGCCACCAGTATTGTCATCGGTCTTGTACTATTGCTGCTTGACGACCGCTATTATGATATGTTCGCGTACATTATATATATAATACTGCTCATACTGCTCTTTGCCACGATTTTCAACCCTCATACCATTAAAGGCTCACGCTCATGGCTTGTCTTGGGACCATTACGACTTCAACCTGCCGAATTTGCCAAATTCGCTACAGCGTTGGCACTGGCCAAGTTTATGAGTATTTACGGCTATGACATACACAAATGGAAGCATTTTGGAGCTACCCTCGCCATTATCCTGCTGCCGATGACATTTATTGTGTTACAGCGCGAAACGGGGTCTGCCTTGGTCTACTTTTCCTTCTTTCTCATGTTCTATCGTGAGGGAATGCCAGGCAGCATCCTTTTCACAGCCGTAGCTATGGTCATATACTTCGTAGTGGGAATACGTTATGCAGACATCATGCTGGCCAACACGCCTACTTCTGTCGGTAAGTTCACGGTGCTGCTACTTATTCAGTTGTTCTCAACGGCAATGGTCTGGGTTTACTGTAAGGATCGTCGCGACTTCTGGAAACTATTGGCTTTTTGTTGCGGTATAACTGTTATAGCCCTTCTTTTCTCCATTTACGTCATCCCGTTCGACATCGTCTGGATACAGCTTGTTGTCACCTGTTTGCTCATCGGCTATCTGCTATGGCAGGGACTTGGCACCAGACTGCGCAACTATTACTGGATTGCACTCTTTGCTCTCGGTTCCTCCTTATTCTTTAGTGTGGCCGATTACGGACTGAACCATGTGCTACAACCCCACCAGCGTACCCGTATCAACGTACTTTTAGGGTTAGAGGAAGATCTCAAGGGAGCCGGATACAATGTCCACCAAAGTGAGATAGCCATCGGCTCGGGCGGACTGGAAGGAAAAGGCTTCCTCAATGGAACGCAAACCAAGTTGAAATATGTGCCTGAACAAGACACAGACTTTATCTTCTGTACCGTTGGTGAGGAGGAAGGCTTCGTTGGCTCTGCCGGTGTTCTGCTATTATTCCTGGCGCTCATTCTCCGGCTCATCCATCTGGCAGAACGCCAGCCTTATCGCTTTGGACGTGTCTACGGCTACTGTGTCTTATCGATATTCCTATTCCATGTATTCATTAATGTAGGCATGGTGCTGGGACTCACTCCTGTCATTGGCATTCCCTTGCCGTTCTTCAGCTACGGCGGTTCCTCGCTTTGGGGCTTTACCTTCCTGCTCTTCATTTTCCTTGCCTTCGATGCCCGCAGGAACCTCGTAAGGTCATAACCCCGAATATCAGTAGGCAGTAAGACGGACGCCCACGTCGGCAATGCCGGGCAGTATTTCCCGCTTCATATCATGCCGTATTCCAATACATAAAGAATCACCCTCATTCAGGCTGATGTCCGGCAAACGGAACCAATACTGGTAAAGACTCACCCCATTGCCCAGCATTTCACCTTCAGGCGTAACCAGTTCACATTCCAGCGTATCCAAACGGGTATGGCGGGAAGGATAAATGATTTGTTCAACGATAAGATGAAGACTGCGGAACGGATAATCTGCCGATACGCGCAGTTCCACATCACGTTGCACCACAGCCCGCTCTTTCGCAGCAGGAAGCTGGTAGACCAAAGTATCGTTCTTCTCCCATCCGGCCAGAGGGGTGTGTTCGTAGTGATGATAAATGGTCTTACGGTTGCACCCGCCAGTCATGACCAGTGCAACCGTAAAAAGCAGGTATAGCAAAACGCTACAGTTATTTCTTCTCATTCGTTTTCGGCTGTGCCTTTTTCTTCTTCTTTTTCTTCTTGGCCTTGTCAAAGCGACTGATATCATCGTCGGTCAGCTCCACATGGGTCTTCTGGGGCTTGGCCCTGCCACCCTCCTGAAGCGAATCAGGTTTCTCGCCCCGGCGGTTCATCTCAATAATCTGCTTGGCACGCTCCGCGGTGATCGTCTCAGTATTGGCTGCTATGTTCTTGTCCGTAGAATAAGTGACAAGTCCTGCCAGTATATCGCTCTTGAAAAGATAGTAATCGGAATCCAGCGTCTGCAGGATAACCTCGCGGCTGGGCAGTCGGCGTCCGGCTTCAATATAGTCGTCCACTTCATAGTTCAGACAGCACTTCAGTTTGGCACACATACCGGCCAACTTCTGAGGATTCAACGAAATATCCTGAAAGCGTGCAGCATTGGTTGCCACAGAAACGAAGTTCTTCATCCACGTAGCACAACACAGTTCCCGACCGCAAGGTCCGGTACCTCCAATACGTCCAGCCTCTTGACGGGCACCAATCTGCTTCATCTCAATACGCACGTGGAAGGCTGCTGCCAAATCCTTAATGAGCTGGCGGAAGTCTACGCGCTCGTCGGCAATGTAGTAGAAGATAGCCTTCTGGCCATCACCCTGATATTCCACATCGCCAATCTTCATGTCTAGGCCCAGCCCTTTAGCTATCTGACGGCTTTCAATCATGGTTGAATGTTCCAGGGCCTTTGCCTCATGAAACTTCTGCATGTCGATTTCACGAGCCAGTCGGTATACGCGTCTGATATCTTCCTCTGATTTTAGATTGGCCTTCTTCATTTGCAGTTTCACCAAACGGCCAGTCAGCGTCACCACACCAATGTCATGACCAGGGTTGGCCTCTACGGCTACTATGTCACCCTTCTTCAAAGGCAGGTTATTCACATTATGGTAATAGCCCTTACGGGTGTGCTTGAACTGCACTTCCACCAAGTCCGTCGACTCCTGGTTTCCAGGAACATCGGCCAACCAGTCGTAGGTATTCAACTGTCGATCCTGACGCCCGATAGCCTGATGGCAGAGTCCACGGTCACAGCCGGTACGTATTGCATATTCCTTTTCCATTTCTCAATATCTCATTTATTCGTTTACTCATTTTCTCAACAGCAGCACGATTATCTGTAGCGTGAAGTCGAAGAATACGATTTTAGCATTGGCATTCTGGCCGATGTCACGTATGGCCCGGTTTGCCAAGTCGTAAATGGGCAGTATGTTTGCCTCATTCACGAAACGGGCAAAGTTGCGGGCAAAGTTCTCTTCCTCCTGAGTCATGTATACGATGTCCTGCTGCTGGAAATTATACATGAAACACTCACGGGTCATGTGCAGGAAGAATTGAAGGAACCGTTTCTGCTTCTCACGTCCAAACCCTGCCAAAGTCTCACTCCACTTGCGAAGGTCACGGATTTTCCGCTGATAGGCCAGCCTCATCAGCGAAATGTAGAGGTCAAGGAACTGTTCGTTTTCAGTACCCACCTGCAACTCCTGCAAAGCTTTCAGCCACGAACCGCCTGCCAACCTGCTGATACGTCGGGCAGCATCTTCGCTGACACCCCTTCGTTGTTGCAACGCCGTACAAATGGTCTCGGCCGGCAACTTTTTCACGTCAATACGCTGAACACGGCTACGGATAGTCTCCAACAAACGGTCAGGTTCCTCACAGCACATAACGAAAACCGTCTGGAGCGGAGGCTCCTCAATGAGTTTCAGCAATTTATTGGCACACTCAATATTCATGCGCTCCGGTAGCCAGATGATGCTCACCTTATAACCACCCTGACTCGACTTCAGGCTCAGCTTGTGGACCAATGCATCGCTTTCACCAGCTGTGATGATAGCTTGCTGGTTCTCACCTCCCATTGAAGTCATCCATTCATCCATCGTGAAATACGGTCCTGCCCCCATCAGCAAGTCATGCCACTCATGGGCAAAGTCATCGCTCACAGGTTTATGATCACTTCCCATTGACGGTAGCTTGATCGTCGGAAATGTGAAATGCAGGTCGGGGTGCTCCAGTTTCCTCAACATCGGCTCTTCTGAAACTTCCTCAGAGAACATGTTTGCAGAAGACGATGTTTTCTTTGACAACAGATAGCATGCGAAAGCTATGGCCAATGCTTTCTTTCCCACACCCTGCGGTCCGCAGAGCATGATGGCATGAGGTAAACGTCCTTCATTGACCATCTGCAACAGACGGTCGCGCACCTCTTCTTGGCCTATAACTTCGTTAAATGTCATTTTTAGCCTACAAAGTTAGACATTTTCTTTGAGTTTAACGAATAAAAGCCAAGGATTTAATAACTTTTGGCGTAAAACCACACTACTCGGCACGAAAGTGACCTCAGACTTTGCCCATAGACTTTTGATCGATTTGCTTTTGGGTATACGCAAACGGTTGTTTGGGCGTACGCGAACGGTTGTTTGGGTATACGCAAACAGTTGTTTGGGCGTACGCAAACGCTTATAACTCGGCTTTAAACTCCCTGTTACCCGCCGCTATACGCCCTGTTAACTGCCGGCTCTTCCTTCTTTTAGATGCTCAGTTCGTCGAGAACGGTAATGAGGCGCTTGTCGAAACGCTTATCAGTACGGATACATTCAGAGAAGGGAACGTAGACGACATCGTTGTTACGGACACCAATCATGACGTTGCGCTGACCCTGTAAAATGGCCTCAACGGCGCCTACACCCGTGCAGCTGGCCAGGATACGGTCGCGAGCTGAGGGAGTTCCGCCACGCTGCAAGTGTCCAAGGATGGAAACACGCACGTCGAATTCCGGGAATTCGTGTCTCACACGGTCGGCATAGTAGAGGGCGCCGCACTTGGGACTTTCGGAGACGATAACGATACACGACTTCTTTGACTTACGGATGCCACGGCCCATGAAGGCGGCCAGCTGGTCGACATCAGTTGCTTCCTCAGGCACGATGGCAGCTTCAGCTCCGCAGGCGATGGCACAGTTCTGGGCCAAGAAGCCGGCGTCGCGTCCCATTACCTCGATGAAGAAGATGCGCTCATGGGAATTGGCGGTGTCGCGGATACGGTCTACACATTCCATGATGGTATTCATCGTGGTATCGTAGCCGATAGTGGAGTCGGTGCCATAGAGGTCGTTGTCGATAGTGCCCGGCAGTCCGATACAGGGAATGTCGAACTCCATGCCGAAGTTGCAGGCGCCTGTGAGGGAGCCATTTCCGCCGATGACGACAAGGGCATCGATTTCCTCCTTCTGACAGGTCTCGTAGGCTTTCTGCATACCCTCAGGGGTCATAAACTCTTTTGAACGTGCAGTTTTCAGAATAGTGCCACCACGAGTAATGATGCCACTCACATTCTCGGTAGTGAACTGCTTCACCTCACCCTTGATGAGTCCGTCGTAGCCACGATAGATAGCTTTGATGTTGAAACCATTGTATATACCAGCACGCGTGACGGCACGGATAGCAGCGTTCATACCTGGGGCGTCACCACCCGATGTAAGGATTCCGATTGTTTTAATCTTTTGCATAGCTATCAATTTTTAGTGTTGTTTGGTTATTTTAGGATTATACTAAACGTTTGGTGCGGAAGAAGAGCCAGCAGGCCACGGAGACGAGGACTGAAATGATGAGGGCAAAGATGAAGCCCCAGGGTTTCTCCTCCATACCGTTGACCAGGTTCATGCCGAAAAGCGAGGCGATGAGCGTTGGGAACATCATGATGATAGTCACAGAAGTGAGCGTACGCATGACATTGTTCATATTGTTGTTGATGATAGACTGGTAGGTGTCCATCGTCGACTCCAGAATATTGGAGTAGATGTTGGTTGTCTCACGGGCCTGCGTCATCTCAATATTGACGTCTTCAATGAGGTCGGCGTCAAGTTCGTCGATCTGAAGTTTGAACTTCAGCTTCGAGAGCAGGGTCTCGTTGCCTCGGATAGAGGTCTGGAAGTAGGTGAGCGAGTCCTGCAGGCGGCTAAGTCCGATAAGGCTCTCGTTGTTCACTTCCTTGTCGAGGTTACGCTTGGCCTTGTCGATGAGCATGTTGATTTGCTTCAGCCGTTTCAGGTACCAGACAGCCGACGAGAGGAAGAGTCGGAAAATCATGTCGACATAGTCGGTGAACCCCACGCCGCGTTTCTGCTGGAAGCTGACGAAGTCAATCATCATGTTGGTCTCGTAGTAGCAGACGGTAATGGTCACATCGCGCTTGTGGATGATACCGAGGGGCACGGTGGTGTAGGGTGTACGTGAGCGTATCTCCTTGACATAGGGAATACGCAGGATGATGAGCATCCAGCCGTCGTCGTACTCGTAACGGGCACGCTCATCTGTATCGCTGATGTCCGACAGGAAGTAGTCGGGAATGTTGAACTGCTCCTCCAGTTCGCGCTGGTCGTCTTCGGTTGGACACGTCATTTGTATCCAACAATTGGGTTGCCACTCCGTGAGCTGGGTCAGTCCGTCTTGGGTGTTCCAATAAGTCTTCATTGTGCTAATCCTTTTTTAATGCATAATTCACAATGCATGATGCATGATTTTTCGGCAAGAGGATTAGCGGTCTTGCCTGCTTTTCCTCCAGCCTTACTTCTTACAAGTTTCCGCCGGATAGTCGTCCATAATTATATTAATATTTTGGTTTCTTGGGTGCAAAGATAATAAAAAAAGGGAAAAGAGAAAAGTGAAAAGTAAAAAAAATGCTACCGCCAGCGTCTTTTTTGTTGTTTTTGACGTTTTGGCGGTAGCAAATTCTTCACTCTTCACTTTATTCGTAGTACTCAATCTTGCGGGTCTGCTCCATTTCGCGGCCCATCATCGAAACCTTGCGGCTAATCCAGTTGCCGCGGTCGTCGTACTTGTAGTCGGTGTAAGGAGTTTCTATGTTGTTGCCCATCATGTCCATCGACATCGACGCGGGCACACCCTTCTCGTTGAAGGTATACACCTGAGTCATGGCACCCTGGCCGAAATCTATAGACTGGCTCTTCACCTTGCCGTTCTCCCACTTATAGGTAGTGGTAACCTTCATGCTGCCTTGCGGACCCTCCATCTGGCGCTCTGACTTCTGCAGGTAGCCGTTTTCATCGTAGACCAGGCCCGACAGACCCTCCGACTGCATCTTACCCTCCTTGGTGAAGGTGATTACCTGCTCGCCGCGACCCATCATGCCCGACTGGGTGATAGACTTCACGGGACCTGTAGCCTCGTTCAGCTCAATGTCGTGGAACTTTGACTGTGCCTGCATGGCAAACGGAATTGCCATCAAGGCAATCATCATCATAAACTTTTTCATAGTTGCTTAATTTTAGTCGTTAATAAAATGTTGATAACAGTCTTTTGACGTAAACTGATGTAAAAGGTTTAAAACTAATGATTATTTTTCAGGCACGTCGGCCAGCGTCTTCTTGAGCAGCTGCCAGAAAGGCTCGACAGTAGCAATGAGAGCGCGCTCGGTGGTAGTGTGAGGCGACTTCATGGTGGGACCTAACGACACAACGTCCAAGTGCGGGTACTTGCCAAGAATGACAGAACACTCAAGGCCAGCGTGATCCACCTGGATGATACCGTCCTGGCCGAAAAGTTCCTTGTACTCTTTTAATAAAAGGTGCAGGATCTCGCTATCGGGATTGGGATCCCAGCCGCCATAGCTGCCAGCTGTCTCCACTTTCATGCCTGCCATAGAGAAGCAGCTCTGGAGGGTCTTCACAATATAGTCCTTCATATCCTCACGGCTGGAGCGGGCAAGAATCTTCACCGAGGCCGTACCATCGCCAATGTTGATAATAGCGAGGTTTGACGAGGTCTCGACTACGTCGGGGTAAGAGGGTATCATGCGGATGACACCGTCGTGGCAGGCGTAGATGGCGTCAATGAGGTTGTCTTGAATCTCGACGGGCACCTCTGTGGCGGGCGTTGCCACATCTTCGGCAATCACCTCGATGCCGATAGTCTCAATCTGCTTGTATTCGTCCATGAAGTCCTCCTGCCAGTCGGCACAGAGTTCCTTCAGGGCATCGACATTCTCCTTCGGCAGCGTAAGAACGGTTTCTGCCTTAAAGGGAATGGCGTTGCGCATGTTGCCACCCTGCCAAGAAGCCAAGCGGGCATCGAGCTCTTCGATAGCCTCACGGACAAGACGCACCATCAGCTTGTTGGCGTTGGCACGGCCCTCGTGAATCTCAAGTCCGGAGTGTCCGCCACGCAGTCCCTTGATGGTGACGCGTACGGCAGCATCGTCCTTATCGGTTTCCACTTCCTTGTAGTCGAGCGTGGCGGTAACATCGATGCCGCCAGCAGAACCGATGACGAACTTGCCCCAATGCTCAGAGTCGAGATTCAGAAGAATGTCGCCTTGCAATTCACCCTCGGGCAGCTCGTTGGCGCCAAACATGCCTGTCTCTTCGTCGCGGGTAATGAGGGCATCGATGGGGCCGTGTTGCAAGTCCTTTGCTTCCATAATGGCCATGATGGCAGCTACGCCGAGACCGTTGTCAGCACCTAACGTCGTGCCGGTGGCCTTGACCCACTCGCCGTCAATCCAAGGCTGAATGGGGTCGGTCTCGAAGTTATGGTTCGACTCCGGTGTCTTCTGAGGCACCATGTCCATGTGGGCCTGTAGGATAATGCCTTTACGATTCTCAAAGCCTGGTGTGGCAGGCTTGCGGAACACGATGTTGCCGGCAGGGTCTTTGAAGGCCTCGACGCCAGCCTGCTTGCCAAACTCCAGCAGGAACTGCTGTATTCTCTCCAAATGTCCGCTGGGACGCGGAACCTGTGTTAGTGCGTAGAAGTTCTTCCAGATGCACTTTGGGTTTAAGTTCTGAATGTCGTTCATAATTATGTAGTCTTAGGTTCTAAACGTTTTGTAAAGTTGAGAGTAGCCCATGCCCAGATGCCCAACAGAATGACGAGCAGCGTGTGTACAGCATGGACAATGAGTACGAAGTAAAGGGCCTGGTCGTCGGCTACGCCGTAGAGAATCAGCATCGTCTTGGTAGCAAAGTGCCAGGGACCTGCGCCATTGGGGGTAGGTACGACAACGGCTATAGAGCCAACGATAAAGGTGACGAGCGCACAGCTTACACCTAAGTTGGCGGTAAAGTCGAAGCAGAAGAAGGTGAGGTAGTAATGCAGGAAGTAGCAGCACCAAATGAGCAGGGTATAACCGATGAACAACGGCAGGTTCCTGATACTCTTCAGCGAGACGACGCCCTCCCAAATGCCGCCCATAGTGGCTTTCACCTTATTATATATAGAGAGGTTCTTGAGCAGCACGACCAGAAGGATGAGTACGGCCACTCCACAAATCATCGTGACAATGTAGCCCGTAGTGGAGAATTTGCCAAGAATGGTGTCGATGCTGGTACCCGTCTTCTGGAAGAAAGTGCCGAAGGTCGACATTTCCAGCAAGATAGTAGCGCCCGTGACTCCCAGCACCACCAGCATGTCGATAGCACGTTCAGTCACAACCGTGCCTAACGATTTCGTGAACGAGATGGCATCGTAACGCTTGAGAATACCGCAACGCGTGAACTCCCCTATTCGTGGGATGACCAAGGAGGCCGCATAACTGAGAAAAACGGCATTAATCGCTGTTACGTTTCGTGGCTGTTCACCTAAAGGTTCCAGCGTCTGTTTCCATCGCCAGCCGCGGAACATCTGGGCAAGAATGCCAAACGGCAGCGAGAGAAGCATCCACATCCAGTCCATTTCGTGGAGCATCACGTCACGTACCATCGTGAAATCAAACCCACGATACATCCAATAGAGAATGGTGCCACCTAAGAGCAGCGGCATGATGATTTTAACGAGGTTGACCTGAGCGGTTTTCCATTCCATAAGTGCAAAGTTACATAAATAATTCATAAATCATTATTCGCAATTCATTATTTTACGAATTTTTTCAGTATCTTTGCAATGATAAAACAAATACATACAAATATGAAAATAGGAATTATCGTAGCTATGGACAAGGAGCTCAGCCAATTACAGAGCATGTTCAATAGCGGTGAAGTAATGGTTCAGAAGTGTGGCATAGGAAAAGTGAATGCTGCCCTCGGAGCACAGAGTATGATTAATGAGTTCAAGCCCGACGTTATTATTTCGAGCGGATGTGCTGGCGGTAATGGCGACGAAATCAACGTGCAGGACATTGTTGTGGGTGCTGAGACAACCTACCACGATGTGTACTGCGGCCTGGCTATCGACGACAAGACCATTTATGGCCAGGTGCAAGGACTGCCCGCCAGATACAAGGCCGACGCGCGGCTGATTGAAAAGGCCAAGGCGCTTGATACGGGTGGCGAGTTCAAGATTCACTTCGGACTGACCGTAACGGGCGACTGGTTTGTAGACACGAAGGAGAAGATGCGTGAGATTGTTGGCCACTTCCCTGATGCAAAGGCTGTCGATATGGAATCGTGTGCCATAGCGCAGACATGTTTCAAGAACAACGTGCCATTCATCTCGTTCCGCGTAGTGAGCGACATTCCCCTCCGCGATACCGATGCGTCACAGTATCATCACTTCTGGGAAACCATAGCTGAGCGCTCGTTTATGACAACGCGCAACTTTGTGGAATCGTTACTTCGATAAGGCGTCATAGACGTTGTCATATAGCAAATGAGGGTGTGCCACTTTTGACACACCCTCATTTTTGCTATAAGAACAGTTTAAAGGTCGACTACTGGGATGATAAATTCGCGACCATTTCTGAGTGTTATGGTTGCTTCCTTACCATCTGCAGACAACTTGACTGTGAGGAAAACATCATCTCGGCCATCTGTACCATTTGAACCCTTGGAACCCTGACCACCGTCCTTGCCATCCACGCCGTCGGCAAAAATGCCTGTACTCTTGTACGTGTTACCGCCGTCGGTAGAGATTTCCCAAATACGGGTTTCAGGGTTAATGCGGACTTTCGGTACGAGAACTGACATATTGACATCATCCTGACCGTCCTGACCGTTTGCACCATCATTTCCGTCCATGCCATTAGCGCGCATACGGTTGCCGAAATCATCATAAAGCCATTCGCCGTTAATGGTCCAATACCAATTACCGTCTGGGCCCTTTTTAGCGTTGATCTCATAGTTATCGGCAGAGCCATCCTTACCGTCTTTACCGTCGGCCAGAATACCCGTATTAATATAGGTGACACCACCATCGGTAGAGATTTCCCAGGTACGGCTTATTGAGTTGACGCGGACCATAGGTATAGGCAGCGACAGATTAATGTCGTCCTGACCGTTCTGTCCGTCTAAGCCGTTTTCACCGTCTTTACCGTCTTTACCGTCAAGACCACCGGCACGCATAGGATTGCCGTCTTCACCGATGATCCATTGACCGTTCAACGTCCAATACCAGTAGCCGTCTTCACCCTTAGCCACGCTGATGTCTAATTCTTCGGCAGAACCGTTCTTACCGTCCTTGCCATCCTTCCCATCACGTAGAGTTATCGATTCCTTATTGTTGAACGTGAGGGTGTAGGTATTGTCAGCATTAGCTATGACTTTGGTGATATAGCCATTATTATCTATGGTGTAGAGAATGGTTCTAATAGACTGTATCGTTCTGTTCTGTATGAGCAGACTATCCTCCAAAATCTCCACACGCCGCCCAATAGCACGCAGGTCATCGCCATACTTATCGTCGCACGAACTAACGCCGAATGCCATCAAGGCTCCTACTGCTAATATGTGGAATGCTCGTAATTTCATAATCATTGAGCTTAAATCTTATTTTATAATAGGTACGTCAAAATAGCCAGATGCGAGTTCGAAACGAGCTATGTCGACACCCTCTAAGGTTAAGAATTTAACGGACTTAATCACAACGTCACCGTCTTTACCATTGATACCATCTGTACCTTTGGGGCCAACAGAACCGTCTTCACCGTCTTTACCCTTTGCGTAAGTACCAGTACTTTCCCAGGTGTTGCCACCGTCATAAGAGATTTCCCAAATAATGGTATCCGGGTTGATGCGTAACTTGGGGACAATTGCTTTACCGTCCTTACCGTTTTCACCATCCTTACCGTCCTTACCATTAGCACGAACCATATTGCCGTCGGGTGTTACGATAAACTTACCATTGAGCGTCCAATACAGATTGCCGTCGGGACCTTCTTTAGCAGAAATGTTTGGAGCGTCAGCATCCTTACCATTTTCACCGTCCTTACCTTTGGCATACATATTGGTGGCCATCCAGCTGACGCCGCCGTCATAAGACACTTCCCAGTAATAAGTATTCTCATTAACACGTACTTGGGGAGCGATTGCGACACCATCCTTACCATCTTTACCGTCCACGCCGTCCTTGCCGTCAGCACCATCTTTACCGCTGGCACGTACCATGTTACCGTCGGGGGAAAGAACAAATTCGCCATTCAAAGTCCAGTAGAAGAAGCCGTCAGCACCCTGCTTCATCGAGATATCAGGCATTTGGGCATCTAAGCCGTCAATACCATCTTTACCGTTGCGGATAAGCACAGCACCAGCCTTTTTGAAAGTGATGATGTAGCCCTCGCTGTTCGGAGTGACGTTGATGATGTAGTCTGCTTTCTCCATAGCGTCGGCAATAATCTGCAGAGACTCAATATCAGTATTGATTCTCTTTACAAGCTTCTCAAGTTCAGTTACTCGATAATCGAGTGCATTAATCTCGTCCTGATAATCTGTGCACGAGATGACAGTTCCTGCCATTAAAGGGATGATGGCTAGCAGAAGGAATTTTCTGATTGTTTTCATATTTCCACAATATTTATATTATTAATAATCAAAACTTTGGGGGGTGGGGTTGTCAGGATCATAGACGTAGCATATGCAGACGCGGTTCTCCTCAGGAATGTCGAACGGCTGCACGAGGTCGCCCTTAGCAAAGCGACGGATACGCCACTCGGCTACACCAGCATCCTGCAAGTACTTAGAAACAGCCTGTGAACGCTCAATAGACAAGCGCATGTTGATGGTAGGATTACCCGTTTCCCTATCAGCATAGCCCGACAAGCGTACGAAAGCTCTCGGATGTTCAGCCAGATACTGCAACAGACGGCTCAGCTTGCCCATCTGGTTGGCACGAATGATACTCTGGTTGATGACAAAGTAGACGTTGACATTGAACGAAATCTGCTCTATAGGCACGTCAACGAACTCCTTAGCGGGCTCCACAACTGGTGCGGTCTCATAGACAGGCTCAGTACGGCCATGACTACGGCCGATATTGAACTTAATACCTACTAAGGCATTGAAGTGCCAGTCTTTGTTGTCGTTCTTGCCCAACTTTGAGTTGAAGTGGTCAGGCAACATGTTGGCATTCACTTCGGCACCAATGGATATTTCATCGGCTATGCGATAGTCAAAGCCAATACCAGCCCTTACCACCGGATTCCAACGCGAATCACGCCAGAGTTTCTGGAACGGTTCCGTATGGGGGTCGTAAGTATACATTGTATAATACTTCTTCTGATGATAGGCCTCGTTTGCCTCTACAGCATCGTCGTTGTTGAACGAGTAGGCAGCACCAGCACCAACAAAAGCATACAAACTTGACAAACGCTCTGGATCACGACCCAAGAAAAGTTGGGTCAGATCAACTTCAGCCTCCAACGAAGGCTGGATGAAGTTCCATTGATACTTGGATTCTGGATAGGAATAGCGATTGCGTGCCCATAAACCGCTCACTGTTCCACGAAGTCCGAAATACTCATTGAACTTGTAACCCATAGCTAACTGCAAGCCAGGAGAGAGAAGCTGCGAGAACTTTGCCTCACCTACGTCGTAGGCAGCACCGCCTTGCGCTTTAACATACCAATGTGGAACAAAGAATGACCGAGGTACGCTGACCAGTCGTTGCTCCGTCTGAGCCTCTTGTTGTGCATTTGCAACAAAAGGTACGCTCAATAGAAGCGTAAGTAAAAATAGTATTTTACGCATAATAAATAAAATTAAAAATCGCAAATTTTTTCTCTCAACGGTAGACGTTCTTTTACGAACTCATACCTTTCTCATTTTTCTATAACGCCGCAAATATAGTAAGAAACACGGAAAGTTCAATGAAAAGACTTATATAATTTAAGTTTTTTGCACGAATTTTACTATATTTAACTATTAAACTATGTAAAAGCACTATTAATAAATGCAAAACGCTGGAAAACAACTGTTTTCGGCTATCTGTCGGATTCTAACAATAATTTAGTATAATTTGCGATGTTTTTCTTCTAAAATGATAGAAAACAGATATTTATTCGTAACTTTGCACCAAAGAAGAACAAATATAAAAATAAAATAGGTATACTATGAAGCAGGTACGTCCCAAGAAAAACCTCGGACAGCACTTCCTCGTAGACCTCAGCATCGCCAGGCGCATTGCTGATACCGTCGACGTTCCTTTCTCTGACATTCCGGTATTGGAGGTGGGACCGGGAATGGGTGTGATGACCCAGTTCCTGACGCGTAAGGAGAGGCCGCTGAAGGTTGTGGAGATAGACCGGGAGTCGGTAGATTATCTAACTGCCAACCACATTGTCGACGCTCAGCAGATTATCGCGGGCGATTTTCTGAGGATGGATCTCAGCGAGGTGTTTGGTGGACAGACATTTGTACTGACAGGAAACTATCCTTACGACATCTCGTCACAAATCTTCTTCAAGATGCTTGACAATAAGGACCTGATTCCTTGTTGCACAGGAATGATCCAGCACGAGGTGGCCCTGCGAATGGCTGCCCAACCGGGAAACAAGCAGTACGGCATATTGTCGGTACTCATCCAGGCATGGTATGACGTGGAGTATTTGTTTACCGTTCCCCCTGACGTGTTCAACCCACCTCCCAAGGTACAGAGCGCGGTCATCAGAATGGTCAGGAACAAGGTTTCCAACATTGGGTGTGACGAACAGTTGTTCCGACGGATAGTCAAGACCACGTTCAACCAACGTCGTAAGATGCTGCGTGTTTCGCTGAAACAACTGCTGAAGCCCGACAGCAGTCTGCTCGATCCATCGTCTGAGGTCAACAAGCAGTACAGCCAGTTTCTGACGCTCCGTCCCGAGCAGCTTTCCATAGCGCAGTTCGTGGAACTGACCAATCTGGTAGCAAAGGAATCTGCGAGTGACAATCGTGTTTAGGGAATTTCCTATGTCATTTTAGGGAATTTCCATTTTGCACATACAGAGAATCATACTATTTTTGCAGCGAAGTTTTCGAACAAACGGAAATAAACATGAGAAATAGATACAGACCCCACCCCCAACCCCTCCCCTTGATGGGAGGGGAGAACCGTAGAAAAAGCCGGCTCACAACCCTCCCTTGTAGGATAGCCGCCGCCTACCTCCCCTCCCATCAAGGGGAGGGGCTGGGGGAGGGGTCTGTAACTAAATTATAAAGAAGCGTGAAACATTTAAAAACCGTATGAAGATGAAGAAAATGATCGTTTTATTGCTGGGAATCCTGTTGCTCACCACGAGCAGCTGCGGCACTTATACTGGAGCGGGCGCATTTACCGGCGCTCAGTTCGGATCTATCATCGGCTCTGCCGTAGGTGGCATCTCTGGAGGCTGGCGCGGACATGAGGTCGGAAAGCTGGTTGGTTTGGCTGGTGGTGCTGCCGTTGGTGCAGCCATAGGAGCAGCAGCCGACAACGCGGCCGAGAACCGTTATAACGAAGAGAGGGCTCAAGCAAGGAACAGGAGCGTCAACGCCCGCCGTGGCGTCAACATCCGCCAGGATGTGGATGACGATGACAGGTATAATGACGATGATGACGACAGCGGCTTCGATCCCACGGGTAGTGGTGACGACCGAATCATGCTCGACGGCATGTCGCAGGGTTATACCTCTGGTCCCGCGAAGCTCGAGATTCGTAATGCACGTTTCTCAGACCTTTCCCGCGATGGCATCCTGGCCAGGGGAGAGGCAGCCCACGTTGTCTTCGAGATCTATAATTCGTCTGACAAGCCTATCTACGGCATTTCGCCTTCTGTAAGGGAAGTGACGGGCAACAAGCACATTCATATTTCCGAGAATATCCTGGTGGAGAGTATCGCACCTCGTCAGGCCATCCGCTACACAGCTCAGGTCAAGGCCGACAACCGCCTGAAGGATGGTGAGGCTGTTATCTGTGTCTCCGTTTTCCAGGCAGGTCGCGAAGTGTCCTCTCAGACACGTAACTTCAGAGTGGTCACCACTAAACGTTAGGGATTCGTTTCGTCACGCTGATGGCACCAGCCTGACAGACGAGGCGACAGAGATGACAGCCTACACACTTCGTGCCCACTAAGCGAGGCTGGCGGGTTTCGTGATTGAAGACGATGGCCTGATGACCGCCGTCGTTGCACGACACCTCACAGCGCCCGCAGCCAACACACAGCTCCCTGTTAAACTTGGGATAGATGATGGAGCCGCGATCCAGACGGTCAGGCTTCTGGAATTTCGGAACCTGTTCACCCACGAGGTCTTGCAACTTGCTGACGCCGCGCTTGGCCATATAGCGCTGGAGGCCCAGTATAAGGTCGTCGATGATGCGATAGCCATACTGCATGACGGCAGTACAAACCTGCACATTGCTACAACCCAGCTGGATAAACTCCATGGCATCGCGCCACGTCTCGATACCGCCAACTCCACTCAGCTCTACACGCTTATCCATCTTAGCCAATTCTAAGATATGGCGCAGGGCGATGGGACGCACGGCCCGACCCGAATAGCCCGAGACGGTCTGCTGTCTGGCAACCTCTGCCTCGACGCTCATAGTTACCGACTTGATGGTGTTGATAGCCGAAATAGCATCGGCCCCAGCCTCCACACATGCTCCGGCAGGCTCGGTAATATGGGTGATGTTGGGTGTCATCTTCGAAATGACGGGTATCTTGACGCTGCCCTTGACACAAGCGGTAAAAGTCCTGACCAACTCCGGGCTCTGCCCCACGTCGCTACCCATGCCCTTATGCTTCATCTGCGGACACGAGAAGTTCAGCTCCACGGCGTTGCAGCCAGCTTCCTCGGCCATCCTGGCCAGCGTCATCCACTCCTCTTCGGTCTGTCCCATAATCGAGGCTATCACCACCTTCGTTGGATAGTTCTGCTTCAGTCGGCGCAGAATGTCGAAGTCCATCGCCATAGGATTCTCGCTCAGCTGTTCCATGTTACGGAACCCATAGAAGTCGCCATGAACGGCAATACTGTGCATCGCATCGAATCGAGGCGACACCTCTTGGATTTCCTGCATGCAAATGGTCTTGTAGAAGACACCTGCCCAGCCGGCATCGAAGGCGCGCGCCACCATCTCATAGTTGGTGCAGACGGCCGACGAGGCGAGAAAGAACGGATTCTCGCATGGGATGCCGCAGAAGTCAATATTAAGCTGAGGGTAATGGCTGTCGTCTACATCATCAGGATGGATGCTACGCAGCATTTCCTTGATGCGGAGGGGCCAGTTATAGTGAATACACGCCTGTTCTGCCCGTTCCAGATCAGCATCGGTACAGTCCTTCACCCATTGTAATGCCGGTTTGTGGTTGTCGAAGCGAATGGCGCGGATGGCTCGTGCGGGGTCGCCAGTCCTGCAGGCCTTGGTACACGGCGCATCCTGGCACAGCAGGCAACGGCGAGCCTCCTCATAGACGTTCACCTTTCTTATTTTCAGGCCCTTCAGTTTGACTTGATTGTTGTCCAACGACTCGATGATGGCCAGCGACTCGATGCGCTTCATGCCAGCCTCGACCAGCACCTTGCGCCCGCCCTGAAACTCCTTTTCTATGATAAAGCCCATGCCAACAATCTCGGCACCTGCCTGTCGGCAGAGGTCGATAATGCCCAGCCCAGCGTTGCCGAAGGCCAGGAAGTCGTCGATGAACAGCACGCGGTCGTTGGCCTGCAGATACTCGCGACTGATGACGAGCGTGTAATCCTTCTGCTTGGTGAATGAGCGCACCTTCGTTGCCAGGAAATCGGACATCGTCGACGGATTTTTCTTCTTGGCAAACACCACGGGCAGCTCCATCAAATAGCCTAACATGACTGCAGGCGCTATGCCTGAAGCCTCGACGGTCAGAATCTTCGTAGGCTTAGTTTCGGCAAAGCGATTCATAAACTCTACCGCCACCTGTTTCATCAAGTAGGGGTCCATCTGGTGGTTAATGAATCGGTCTACCTTTAATATGCCACCGTCCAGACATCGAGCGTCCTGGAGAATGCGATTGATTAATGGTTTCATAGGCGTTTATTTTCTTAAAAGCCTTTGTTAGTTCCACATGTGGCAGCCTACTTTTTCCCTTCCCGCTTTAAGTAGGCTTTAGAGGTGTTGGGCTTCTCGCTGATTTCGTCGAGTATGTCCTTGGGCTGTTGCTGCTGTTGGGCAGGCCGAGCAGCAGGGGCAGCAGGTTGCAGCTTTTTCACCTCTTGGGATGATTTGGTGGCTGTACGTCGCATGGAGCGCTGTACTGCTCTCTGGTCGATGTTCAGCTCCTGTTGCCAAACAGGGGTAATGCCTGCGGGAGCAATATCGGCCAGTTCAAACTCAAACTTCGGCAGCGTCGGGTCGTCGTCAGGCAGGAAGGGCACATTCGTCTCGTTGAGTTTCTCAACCGTCACAGGCACGATGCCGCTGGCAATCATGCCAATCTCCTTGGCTGCTCCCCACGACAGGTCGATGATTCGCCCCCTACGGAAAGGGCCGCGGTCGTTGACACGCACTATCACCTGCTTGTTATTAAGCACATTGGTGACGCGGAGCAGCGTGCCAAAGGGGTAGCTACGATGGGCACAGGTCAGCGAGTCGTGGTGCAGCCGTTCGCCATTGGCAGTCCTCGAACCAGTTGCTCGCTTTGAATAAAACGAAGCCTTGCCGCTCTGAACGCCCTGGGCAAAAACGGAACACAAGAAGAGTGAAACATTTGCTACCGCACAGATGTGCAGCATCACAACAAGCATCAAAAGCCTACGACCGCTCTTACTGGCGACAGCAATTATTTCACTTTTCATTCTTTAATTATTATTGATTACAGACCCCTCCCCCCGCTCGGCCAAAGGACGCTTGCAAGGCAAGAGCCCCTCCCCTTGAAGGGAGGGGAGGAAGGGGAGAGTTAAAATAACTACACTATTCCTTGCGCCAGCATGGCCTTGGCAACCTTCATAAAGCCCGCCACGTTGGCACCCTTGACGTAATTGACATAGCCGGACGAGTCGCGACCGTACTTGACACATTGTTCGTGGATGCCCGACATAATCTGGTGCAGCCGTTGGTCGACCTCGTCGGCAGTCCAGCTGAGACGCATCGAGTTCTGCGACATTTCCAGGCCTGAGGTAGCCACGCCGCCAGCATTGACAGCCTTGCCAGGAGCAAAGAGCTGCTTGGCGGCAATAAACTTCTCAGCAGCTTCGGCCGTGCAGCCCATGTTCGACACTTCAGCCACGCACAAAGGTTTGTGAGCCAGAATCTTGTCGGCATCGTCGCCATTCAGCTCGTTCTGGGTGGCACAGGGCAGATAAATGTCGGCCTTCTGCTCCCACGGTTTTTTGTCGGCATAGAATGTGGTACCTTCAAACTCCTCGGCGTAGGGCTCACAGACATCGTTGCCCGAGGCACGGAGTTCCAGCAGATAGTCAATTTTCTCAGCATCGAGACCGGCAGGATCATAGATATAGCCGTCGGGACCACTAATGGTAATCACCTTCGCCCCCAGCTCCGTAGCCTTCTTGGCAGCACCCCATGCCACATTGCCGAAACCGGAGAGGGCCACGGTCTTACCCTTGATGTCAAGGCCATGCGCCGTTAGCATCTGGTTCACGAAATAGAGGGCACCATAGCCCGTAGCCTCAGGTCTCAGGATGCTGCCACCCCACTCGCGGCCCTTGCCGGTGAGCACGCCCTGGAACTGGTGGGTCAGCTTCTTATATTGTCCGTACAGGTAACCAATCTCACGGGCTCCCACGCCAATATCGCCTGCCGGCACGTCCTCGTCGGGGCCGATATGGTGATACAGCTCGGTCATAAAGGCCTGACAGAATCGCATCACCTCGCCGTTGCTCTTGCCGCGGATGCTGAAGTCGGAGCCTCCCTTTCCGCCACCCATCGGCAGCGTGGTCAGGGCGTTCTTGAACGTTTGTTCGAAGCCCAGGAACTTCAGTATTGAAAGGTTCACGGATGCATGAAAACGCAGTCCGCCCTTGTAGGGGCCGATGGCTGAGTTGAACTGCACACGGTAGCCAAGGTTCACTTGCACCTCACCCTTGTCGTCGACCCAGGGCACACGGAATGTGATGATACGCTCTGGTTCTACGATACGCTCCACAATCTTCGCCTTCTCGAACTCAGGATGCTGGTTGTAGACATCCTTGATGGATTCGAGAACTTCGCGAACTGCCTGTAGATACTCCAATTCGCCTGGGTGCTTGCGCTCCAGGCCTTGCATAATTTTCTCAACTTCCATAGTGTAGTAATTTTATATTTGGTTTTCTTCTTGTCGCTATGACTATTCCACAAACCCTTCCATGATGGCCGTGGGAGAGGCCTTGCTGTCGAACGCCCCCAATCGGTAGTGATGCTCACCTGGCAGACATTGTGGTTCCCAGTAGAACACGCCACGACAGCGGCCATTGGTCTCATTACGGGCTTCGCGGACCACTCGCGCCAGCTGTCGGCGCCCCTCTTCCATGATTTCCGGATGCTGTTCGTCCACCTCGTAGCCAGTCTCCACTATCATCACGTCGCACTTGTACTTGCAGCTGACGTGGCGAATGTTGCGTATGCAGTCGGTAATGATGCTGTCGGCTACAAGCTCCGGGTGGTCACGACGTGCCCAGTAGGGATAGAGCGACATGCCCACCATGTCCCAGCGTCCCCCGTATTTCTTCACGATGTCGAGGTTCCAGTCGTAGAGTTCCTGCTTGTGGCCGCGGTCTAAGTGAACGATGACCGTGGTGTTGGGAAACACCTTCTTCACGGCGTCGTAGCCGGCACGGATAAATCCGGCATACTGTTTGGGATTCTCCTTGATATGCCCCATTGGCCACAGCAGTCCGTTGGCTGTCTCATTGCCCACCTGCACCCATCGTGGCGTCACGCCATTCTGCTTCAGCAGCGTCAACACGTCAATGGTATAGTCCCTCAGGTCCTTCTTCATCTGCTTGTAGCTATGGCCTTGCCAAGCGGCTGGTATCGGCTGCTGACCTGGGTCAGCCCATGAGTCGGCATAGTGGAAGTCCACCATTATGTCCATGCCCAACTTCTTGGCTCTCAGGGCCATGTTGAGCAGCACGTTCTTGTCGTTCACCCCATTCTTGGGATTCACCCATACACGCATTCTGATGGCCGACATCTGGTAGTCTGTCTTCAGCAGCTCCAGGCATTCACGCTCCTGTCCCTTGCGGTCATGGAACACGACGCCTTGCCGTTCCTGTTCAGGCAGGAACCCAACGTCGGCACCTTTTACAAAGTCTTGCTGCTGTGCACGAACGGCGGCACAGAGGCAGACCAGGAGTATGAATGACAGCACTCTCTTCATCATTTTACCAGTTTTCCGACAGAGTGTTGATGATCTTCGTGATCAGCTCTGGCGAGTTATATTTCTTACCGGTCTCTCCGTAGATGACGGCATTACCGAAGTTAATGGCGATACACTCCTCGGCATCTTCGAACTGCTCCACGTTCCGTCCCACTTTCGTCCAGAAGTCGTCGGCCATGTGTACGGGGACAACGGTTGACAGGTCGTCGGCAGAAACGAGTATGCGCTCAGTATATTTGTAGGGATTCACCTGAATGGAGGCGTCCTTTTCGGCAGCCTCAGCCACCTCGCCGTAAGTCTTGGTCAGTCGGGTGGCAAAAATATAGGTCCCCTGCTGCTTACTGTTGCCGCTGCCGTAGATGTCGAAGGTGGCATAGACGTCGTAGCGGTCGCTGTGGGGGTTCTGAAGCAAGCTATTGCGTACAGACGGGGCAATATCAAACTCCTTGTCAGCAATACTGAAGCCAATCAGGCCCAACATCACGCGCCGGAACTCCGTGCTGTTGTAGGCAACACAGTGGAACAGCTGACTGGCCAGATAGCTGTTAAACGCCTGGGCGTCGCTATTCTCTTTCAGTCCCTTGGTGAGCATGTTCTGGCTGATGTAAACCACATTCTTGCGCGTATAGACATCCACATACAATTCCGCGCTGTTGGTCGACTTCACGAAAACAAACTCGATGGGGAAAGGAAGTGCGCTACCTATCTGCTTCAGCCGCTGGGAAATCACGAAGACGGCATTGTTGATCAGGTTCCGCTCGTCGCTGGTGAACTCTGTGATTTGCGACAGGGCGAGCGTCTTGAGAGAGCTGGCGCTGGCGTTGTTGGAGAACGACCGCCAGTCGAGGTTCGTGGCACTCATGTTGTCCCAGTAGCTGGCATCAGCCGAAGCCAACGCCTGTCCCTCGGTAACGTTGGCAAAGCGGATGTTGATGGCGTAGTCCCTGTAGCCGAAGTACGCGTTGTCCTTATCTGTCGCCTTATCGCCTCCCCAATCGAAGCCGGCATCGGTAAACAGCTGGTAGGCCACGTCGCTATGGCCGATCTTCGAAGGCTCACCTGGGTTCAGGTCGACGGCCAGTCCTAAGTCGTGTTTCGATAAAGTCTGGCTGCCCGATGCTGCCCGGTAGCTGAAGCACCACGTGTTGTTCACCTGCTTCTGCTGCTCGCTGTCAGCACCATAGTTGTCGGGCAGCAGCATGCGCTCTATGGGGTACTTGGCCTTGAAGAGATTCTTGAGAACCGTGGCCAGCGTCAGGGCGATGCGCTCGTTGCACACCATCTCGCCAAGGCAAATCTGATTGTTGCTGTTCCAATGCAGGGCACGGATATAGCGCAAATCGCTCCGCTGGATGTAGTTGTTCTCCTGATAGCTCTTGCCTTCCATGCGCGACCACACCTTGTCAGGTATCTGTTCTGAGATAAAGCAGTTGTCAACGCCACCGTAGGCCGTGACGGCAGCTTCCGTCACCACCGTGCCTGCCGTCCATTGCTTCAAGGCAGCCAGCGAGGCATTGAGATCGTCATCATTATCATCGTCTTTACACGATGCCAGCGATACTGTCATCGTTATCAAAATCAGCATTGAAAACCAATGAAAAATACTACGTTTCATCGTTTCGTCTTTTAATACACTTCCTAATTGTTATAATTTGTCTTTACGGTTTATTTCTGCAAAGATACAGCAAATCGCACGTTATTCGTCTCTATGCGCGTACCTTTTATAAAGATTTAACTCTTTATGTCTTTATCCTCTTGATTCATATTTCGTTTACCGCTCGACCCTAAGGTCGCTTTCTTGCTCTGGCAAGCGTCTCCTTCGTCGCCGAGCGGTTTACAAAGAAAGTTACAAATTATATTTCACATCAGCCATCAGACCTCATACATCCGACATCTTCCAGCCATATTGTATTTGCAAAAGTCAAGAAATCCCTAACGACCGATTATCAACCACGAACCATTTTTGGCGGTACTACTTGTTAATCACGGAAAATAACCCTCACTTCTCACACTTCCCTCACCTACTCAGGTGTAAGGAGTGTGAGGAGTGATACTAAAAAAGTATTAT
>CADBHI010000027.1 GCA_902794405.1 uncultured Prevotellaceae bacterium | reverse complement strand
ATTTTAACATTTCGAGGACTAACAAAAGGTTACTCAAAAATGACAATAATGATAGATAATTACCAATAAATTTGGTTATATCACTATCTTTTATTATATTTGCACTCGATTTTAATTAAATAAAGATGAGTGAAAGACCTCTTAATCGGCTCAAAGTGGTTCTTGTGGAGAACCAGAAGACAAGCAAATGGTTGGCAGAGCAATTGGGCGTCTCAGCCGTAACAGTCAGTAAATGGTGTACCAACATGCATCAACCAGATCTGCAGACATTGGCTAAAATAGCAGAGTTGGTAGGGTGCGATAAACGAGAACTTATTACTGAATAAAAATGTTTCAAATCAAACTACGAAAACACCAAGCACTGGAATCTGGACGCAGAGTCTCTGGATTCTTTGAAGGAGTTTTTGAGAAGGATTATAGTGAAAAAAGTGTGCAATCAAGGAATTTTATAAAATAAAGGTTGAGATATATTTATGAGTGTTCAGGAACAGATATTAGAAATCTTTTCTCAAAGAAACATAGATAAGGTTATCTATGTAGATGATATATTTGGTAAAGATTCTTATCATGACAATATCTTTGGCAAGGTTGCTTTTTTAGTGAATCAGGGTATTTGGGATCAGCAATATCCGTTTACTATGGAAACAGATATTTGGCAAGAACAATTTGAAGATTGGTGGAAAGATGCTACTTTTGATGAAGTGGAAAGTTTTGCAAAGAAATACGAAATACAACGTACGAATCCTTCAGTAACTGAACAACTGCTTGAGATATTATCTTTGTGTGAAGTGGAATTACTTTCACCAGAACAATTTGATGATGGCTATAAAGAAAATTTGCTAAATGAAATTGCCAGAACATGCCATTCCTGTATGATTTTAATAGATTATGATTTGAAAGGTTCTGCGCATAATGGTGATCAAATGTTAGCATCTATCGCTGATTCTGATAAGATATTGTGTGGTGTATTCTCTGAAACATTTGATATAAATGCAGAGATAGAACAATGGGAGAAACGAAACTTTAATAAGAATATATATCCAATTTCCAAAAAACGATTTGAAGGAGATGATGACTCATTAATGGTTCAGGGTTTAAAAAATGTTATTTGGCTAAAGCAGATTGAAAAAGTGAAGGAAATGGCAGAAAATGCCGTAAACGAAGCTTGTGCAGTCTTTGAAAATGGACTGAAATCAATAGATCCTGCCACATTCAATCGAATGGTGATTGCTAGTTCTAAAACTGAAGGTTGTTGGGAGTTCGAGTCTCTTAGTCGAATTATTATGATTTATTTGAATAAGGGACTAAAACAAGGCATTAAGAAGCAATTTGTCGAATTCCAGCAAAATACTAACTCTATTCGTGCCTTAGATGGTCCAAACTCATCAGAAATCATAAATGATGATATTTTAAATTGGATAAGGGATGGAGAATGGTTTGATGAAATTAATTATGTAAATCAGGTATATAGTCCTGTTTCTAATGGGGATATTTTTCAAATTGAATCGGATTATTATATTCTTTTGAGTCAGCCTTGTAGTTTGAGTATCCGGTCTCAAGGTATACGAGATTATAAATTAGATCAAGCGTTTCTGATTCCGTTAGCAACAGAGGAGAAAGTAAAAGGAAAATCAAATTTGAATAGCTCTCTAATCGGTAAACTCCAATACCCGTTTATGGATTATGAGTATTCCATGTTTGCAGATCGTAAGAGGGTATCATTATCAATGTTGGACTTGGTCTCGTATAATGCTAATGGTATAGCTTCAATTGATATCAGTATAAACTCGAAACGATTGGAAGGCAGAGAGATTCTGCAAGAAAATATGTTGTTGCGATATGATAGAATAAGATCAAAAATTGAAAGATATAAATGCGCTTATGATTTGTTAAATGAGAATCTTGAAAAACAGCAAATAAAACAGATTTCAGGATTCTTTTGCAAACCATATGAAATGGGAGGCGAAAAAGTTGCTAAACAACCTACTGTCACAGGAACACAAGTTGTCTTTAATGTTAGGCGGGTAGGTCGATATAATAGTTATGGTGCTCATGTTCTGTTGCAACAATTTATGAGTTATATGTCACGGCCAGAGTTCCCTGGTGATTTGGGACGTTGCTAAATGGTAAGATTATGATTGATTCGAAAAAATTGAAGGATCTTTTAGGTCGTCTATGCTCCATCAAGGAAGATGGTACTTTAGATGGGGAGAAGGCAGATCGCAGTGAAAATATGCATCGTCTGTTTATGTATCCTGCTATGATGGTGCCTGCAACTCAGAGCGCCATGATAGAGGCGATGACACACATCCTCCCCTCTAATAGTTTGGCTGTGGATCCTTTTATGGGTTCTGGTACATCTTTGTTATCATGCATGGAATATGGATTTGGAGTATTTGGACAGGACATTAACCCATTTGCGGTATTGCTGTCTAGAGCTAAAGCAGCATGTTATGATTTAGATGGATTTAAAAAGGCTTTCCAGTCTATTCAGGAGCATATTGAAAACGATAACGCAACAGATATAGATGTTTCTTTTGCAAATATTGATAAATGGTTTAATAAGAACGTCCAGATATCTCTTTCTAAAATAAGAAGAGCAATACAGGCAGAATCATGTTATGATTATAGAATTTTCTTTTGGGTTGTAATGTCTGAGGTTATACGGATTGGAAGTAATGATAGGACATCTACGTTCAAATTACACATGCGAGACCAAAAAGATATTGAAAATAGGAAAATTGATATAATCAAGGAGTTTTTTTATTATAGTAAGCGCGGTATAGAGGATCTTGCTGATTATCGTGAGAAATTGCAAGAAGAACATTTGTTAGATGGCTACAAGTTTTCTGGCATATCTGAGATTGTATGGGGGAATACGCAAAAAAAAATAGAATCTAATAAAAAATATGATTTGTTAGTGTCTTCTCCTCCATATGGTGATAATCATACAACGGTTACTTATGGACAAACAAGTTATTTGCCTTTACAATGGATTGACCCACAAGATATAAATTGTCCTTATGACTATCTTAAAACTACGCAAGAAATTGACAGGCAAAGTCTTGGCGGAAGAATAGATAGCAAGGAACTAAAACGGGTTATTAACTCGCTCCTAGACAAATCTCCTTCATTATCGGCTTTTTATAGTGTGATACCCGATGACGAAAAGGGCAATTATAAGAAGACTTTTGCATTCATAGCGGACTTTGATGAGAGTCTAGAATCTATAGTAAATGCAATGAAGCCAGAAGCATTCTATATTTGGACCATCGGTAATCGTTTCGTAGGTGGAAGAGAAGTCCCCAATGCAGAAATACTTAAAGATCTCATGGAAAGACGAGGAGCTTCCCTGTTTTTTGATGCGGAAAGAAAAATCTCAAATAAGAAACAAGCTAAAAGGAATAGCTCTTCACAGACGATGGAGAAGGAGAGGATTTTAATATTCCATCAAGATAAGAAAGAGTAATAGATATGGAAGAAAGAGATGCAAGATTTGATATAAATCCACATGTTATTCGACAACTTGGTGCAGAGTTAGTAACAGATCAAGTTACTGCATTGATGGAGTTAATAAAAAATTCTTACGATGCAGATGCAAATTATGTCAAGGTTACAATTGATACTCAAGAAACGTTGAACAGTAGTGACATCTTCAATAAAAGCCACAAAGGATATATAATTGTGGATGACGATGGTTTTGGTATGGATCGTAACACAATTCTACAATCATGGCTTGTCATATCTTATTCTAAAAAGCGGCCTGTAGATGGTGTTAAGCCAAAAACTCCTAAAGGGCGAACTCCGTTAGGAGATAAAGGCTTGGGAAGACTTAGTACGCAAAGACTGGCTGATATTTGTGAGATTTTCACAAAGAAAGACAATGGCGAAGCATTACATGTAGGTTTCAATTGGAATGACTTTGATAAGGTTCAAAAATTGTCTGATGTTAAAGTTGATTTCCAAGAAGCCACTTTCAACAAAAAAGGAGGAACACGGCTCGTTCTTCTTAACTTATCCGACACAAAGGCTTGGGAAGGTTCTAACTTAGAGCGATTCAAGGCATTGTTGTGTCAACTTATTTCTCCGTATCAAGAAAACAGACCCTTTAAAGTCTATTTGAGTATCAATGGTGAAAAAATCAATCTTGACCAAGAAAGTGAGAAATTGCAGCATTTAAGTATTTCAGACATACATTTTAGGTATCAAGAGGATATCTTTTCTTGGTATGCAGATATAAGTATTCGTAAACTTATTGGAAATGATTTTGATACCTATGAGAAGATAGTCTTGTCAGATAATGGTAAACGTTTTATTGAGAGTTTCTTCAAGGACAAAAAAGGTCGAGCATCAAATTTCAGAAAGAATGTTGAAGGGACATGGCTTCGCGTTGCATTATCTTTCTCTTTGTCTGATACAAAGGAACCAAAAACATTATTCAATTTGGAAGATTATGATCCAGGGAATTTCTTTGGTCGCATACAAGAGTTTTCTTTCCAACGTAATTCAAGAAATGAAGAATGGTGGTCATCTTTATATGCGACATTCGATGAATATAAATCTTTCATCGAACCTCAAAAGGGAATAAAAATATATCGTAATGGATTTGCTATTCGTCCTTATGGTATCAACTCTAACGACTGGTTGAAGTTGGGGGCAAGTTGGACAGGCGGTTCTTCATATTATGGATTAAGACCAGACAATGTGGTTGGCTATGTGTCTATTGATGAAGGAATAAATTGTCATCTTAAAGACAAAACAGACCGAGAAGGGCTTATAGAAAACGATTATTACCGCGTGTTTCTAGGGCTTTTGGATTTTTTTATAAAATCAGTTAATCGCGAGTTTGAAAATCTGCGGAGATTCTACAATGACTTTAAAAAGGACATGGTCCAAGACAATCAAAAAGTAAAGTCATTGAAAGATGCATTTAGTGCCATAAAAGAACAAGGAGAACGAGGTAGTGAAATATCAAAGTCTTATAACGAAGTTCAGACGAAATTTAGTAACATTCAGAAACATATACAGAAGGTTGTGAAATCTGAAGATGGAAATATGTTTGCACAAAAAGAAGACTCGTTGACAAAACAAGCGCTCAAGGAAGTATCCGACTTAATGGAGAGTTCACGTTCGGTATTAGCCCAAGCCAATGAGGTTTTAAAGAATTCTGTTTATTTGAATGAAGCGCTCATAGTTTTGCAGCCAAAACTTGAAATGCTTGAAGAGAGTCTAAAAGATATGACAGAGTTGGCATCATTAGGTCTTATTTCTGAAATGGTCTCTCATGATTTAGGCCAAATATCTGACCGTATGTTGGGGAAAGGGCGTGAGTTAGAGTCTCAACTGAAAACACAGAAGGGTGTTTCGCAAGAGCAAATCTACACATTATTATCATTTATAAAGACAACTGTCACATCGTTAAAGTCTCAGATGAGGCATCTTGATTCTTCTATGAAATACAGTCGTATAAAGATGGAAGAGTTTTCCTTATATGATTTACTTGAAAACGAAGAAAGATGCTATTATAGTGAGAAATTAGGCGAAAAGGATATTAGTCTGTTTATAGAAAAAAAGAATGATTTTGTCATAAAAGCAAATAAGGGTAGAATAATTCAGATATTTGATAATCTGATGAACAACTCTATTTATTGGTTGCAAACTATTGAGCAAGATAGGGAGATAACGATAACAATAGATAAACCCTGGGTTCATTTTGAGGACAATGGTCCAGGAGTGGATAAATCAGTAGAGAATACTCTTTTTTCACCATTCGTGACATGCAAACCACAAGGAAAAGGTCGAGGCCTTGGGCTTTTCATCATACAACAATTGCTTGACGATTGTGATTGTGATATTGTGTTAGATCAAGATAGAAATGAAAAAGGGCGAAGATATAAGTTCTCTCTTAATTTATTTGGCATAATTGAAAAATAAGTTAGTGGGTAACTCCATTACACTTAGTGGGTAACTCAGAAAAGTTAGTGGGTAACTTGAGAATACATCATAAATTAGTAAAACGAGAAGCGAATTATGGATAGACAGGGCTTTATAGATTTTAATACGAAAATTTCACCAGAAAACTCTCGAAAGGCTACCAGCTATGCTCAGGCAATCAGAATACTGGACGAGGTGCTTGTACATCAGAACGTGATTGACCTCCACGGACAGTCACTCTATGATATTCCAAATGCAGCTATCATAGAGGAGGTGCTGCTTTTTGTGAATGATGAGGTGAAAAAGATGAAAAATAACCAGCAAAACATCTTTGATTATGGTAACCCTGGACAAAGAAGCTATCCATTGAAGAATTTTTGTTCTGCTGCCCTGAATAGTCTGAAGAAGTATGCTTTATATGAACAAGAAGTAAAGGCCGCTGATATAATAGTTGCTCAGGAATCAAATCCAAGAACCATCTCCAAGAAACTCATTACCCATTTCGGCCTTACACAAGAAGGAGAAGATGTTGTCGCTGTCACAAAACGCCGAAAGGGACAAGACTATTTTCGTCGTATGATACTCACCAATTACGGCAGCCGTTGTGCGCTGACAGGCATAGACATTCCGCAATTGCTCATTGCCAGCCACATCATCCCCTGGGAAGACAAGAAACACAAGCAAGATCGCTTGAATCCTTGCAACGGTATCTGTCTCTCGGCACTTTATGACAAAGCTTTCGATGAAGGTCTCATTTCTTTCTCGCCAAGCGACTACACAGTCTGTTTCTCCTCTATCTTGCGAGAAAAAGAAACAAAGGAGTATTACGACAAGTACTTTGGCCTTATTGTTGGAAAACAGTTAACTATGCCAACAGATTATTTGCCCAGTAGTGAGTTTCTTGAGTATCATTACGAACGTATTTTTCAGAGGTGATTTTGGATATGGCCCAGAAGAAATATAAAGATGTTGCGTACATTCAAATGGATATATCTTATTACGGGAAGTACTTTTCAAAAGTGAAGTACTATCCAGCAAAGGTTAGTGGGGTAAGTTCCCATTCCCTCCGAGATGAAGATGGTTTTTGGTTTGGTTTGGATTTGGATGGTGTTATTCCGATAAATGTACATTTGTTTTTCTTCGATAGGAAGTGGAACACAAATTGTGAGCATTGTGAACGTGATGCCGATGGCGGTTGGAGTCATGTATTTGATTCTTCAATATTATGTAAAAACATCAGAATTAAATATACATATTGATTATGAATATAGAGAATATACTTCGAATTGGCGATGTCTCGGACAATGGTCAGGTAACGATTGTTGATGAAGATAGATTATGTTATCTTGTTAAGTCTGAAAGTAGGGGCTCAGTTGGTCTGCGAACAATTTCTAAGGCTTTGTTAGGTGAGTATGTGCACTACTTTACAGAAAATCCGGATTCCAATGCTAATACTGCCAGAGATGTCTTATGTGGTAAAACAACAATAGACAAATTCGAGTATGGATATACTTCTACACTGACCGTAATGGCCAAGATGGTTATCGAAAACTCTGCAAGAAGAGTAGATCATGATACTGATAAGGATAAGACAAAGAGACCTCTCCTGCAAATCTTCTATGGTGCCCCTGGGACAGGAAAAAGTCATAAGATAAAGGATGATGCAGATGTAAAAGCGGCAGACGAAAAGAATCTGGTGTTTCGTACAACCTTTCATCCTGACAGCGACTACTCTACATTTGTGGGGGCATACAAACCTACCACGACAAAGAGGGCTGTCCGCAACGTGGCTGGTGATATAGTTAGAGATACGAACAAGGAAGAGGTGTATGAAGATTGCATCACCTATTCTTTCATTCCCCAAGCATTCCTGCAAGCCTACGTGGCAGCGTGGAACAATCCTGACGACAAAGTGTTCCTTGTCATCGAGGAAATCAACCGAGGCAACTGTGCTCAGATATTCGGAGACTTGTTCCAACTGCTTGACAGAGACGACGACGGGGCATCGGAATACCCTATCATGGCAGACAAAGACATTGCCAAATACCTGAATGGGAATGACGAGGAGGGACGGCCTGTGCTGACTAACAAAGACGGCATCAAGGACGGCAAGCTGCGCCTGCCTAAGAACCTGCACATCTGGGCCACGATGAACACCTGCGACCAAAGTCTGTTCCCCATCGACTCCGCCTTTAAGCGCCGTTGGGACTGGGTGTACATGCCTATTGCTGACGCAAAGAAAAACTACGTCATCGAGATTGACAACGACCAATACGACTGGTGGAGCTTCTTGGAGGCAATCAACGCTATCATAGAGAGCACTACCCACTCGGAAGACAAGAAATTAGGCTACTTCTTTGCAAAAGCCAAAGACGGTAGAATCACCGTAGAGACATTTGTGAGCAAGGTCATCTTCTATCTGTGGAACGATGTCTTCAAGGACAACGAGACAAACCACAAAGCATTCAAGGACAACGATGGAGAACTGCTGGCTTTCCGTAAGTTCTTCCACCACGACGGAACGGTTGACACCAACATGGTCATCAAATTCCTACAGGATCTGGAGGTATATCCTTTTGAGACTTCCGACGATGGCACGGCAACGGTATCCGACACCACACCCAACACAAAACGCCAGCGGGATAAGTCGCGATACCGCGTGAACGGCACAGACAACTTGAACAAAGCCCAAATGACTCGTGAGGCGTTCAGGCTATACGTTGAGGCTCACCCGGATGCAGACGCACAGACAATAGCACAGACATGGAATGGATTGGGGCTGAAGGACTATGTGCAACATCTGGTAGAGACCGAAGCAGAATTCAAGGCTCGCACCAAAGACTCCATCGACACCAACAAGAGAGCAACGGAGTTTGAACTCTCTAATGGCGAGAAGATATACCTTTCGACACAATTCGGCATAAGGAACATAGGCAAGTTTATGGATGCCGTGAACAATGCCGGATGGAATATTAGGATAGAGAACCAAGCCTGACGAAGCATGAAGGTCCTGATAGAAGGATATTACTATGACCCTGCCGTACTGGAACGCGAGCAGGTGACGGACGGACTGATAGAGTATCACCGGCGCCCGAGCGACGGTTTCGTGTGTTACAACTATGTCGGTCATGTCTATTCTCCCATGCTGAAGGACTACATTTTCTTCCTACCCAAGGTGGTGCTGGAGGAAAAAGGTACGGAGGGCGTTGACTACGACAGGGTGTTTGGCGAGAAGCCCGAGGACATCATCTGCGTGAGCGACAAGGCCGGCAAAATGAATGCTACGCAGCGCGGTTTTGTATGCGAATTGGCAGTATGGGTGTACCGAGCGCTGATGATTTACCGTGAGACCCATCCCGACCAGAACATCCTGTTGGAACGTAACATCGCACAGATAGGCAACCGACGACAACGGCTGAGCGACACGCTGCTGGACATCATTCTAGAACTGATACGTTTCAATCGAGAAAACCAGGACTACGTGCTGTTTGTGCTGAAGAGCATCCACTCTGGCTATAACAAAATCAACTGGAGAAAAACCATTGCCCACTCGCCAGCCATCGTGCAGGATGGAGTGCCAGTCTATCTGCGCCCCGTCAACAAGAAAAAGCAGGTCAACTTCGACGAAGAACTGTTCATCATCTACTTCTCTATACTGAACTACATCTCGAGCCACTACGGATTCCGCGTGAATATCAATATGGGATTTGAGTTGATAACGGGTTCCAAGTTCAGGCATTACCTTGACGGATACGGGCGAGTGCGTATGCGTCAGATAAGATACAAATACTTCTCCGACAAAGCATTGCGCCTATGGGAACTCTGCTACGCCTTCTTCGACAAGTCACACGCCGTCAATGTGCGTGACGACCAGAAAGAATACCTGCTGGCGCAGAACTTCAACATCGTCTTTGAGGCCATCATCGACGAACTGGTGGGGAGCAAGGATATTCCATCGGGACTTAAGGAACAGAAAGACGGCAAGCGGGTGGACCACATGTACACCTTTGCCGACCTGGTGTACCCCGGTGCCATGCAGAAGCAGACGCAAAAGGAGATATATTATATAGGTGACAGTAAATACTATAAGATTGGTTCGACTGTTGGTGACGAATCGGTATATAAACAGTACACCTATGCCAGAAACGTGATTCAGTGGAACCTTGACCTCTTCCTCTCAGGCGATGAAGCGAAGAAACAGAAAGATAATCCCAAGAAAATCTGGCTGCGCGACGAGGTGACAGAAGGTTACAACATCATCCCCAATTTCTTTATCTCGGCATTCGTAGATAAAAAACTGAGTTTCGAGAACGACAACCTGAGAAAACGTGAGACTGTGTTCAATGCACGTCAGTTTGAGAACAGACTGTTTGATAGGGATACTCTGATCATTACCCACTATGACGTGAATTTTCTGTACGTATTGTCGCTCTATGCCCGCAATAATGCTTTCTCGAAAGCATCATGGAAAGTGCAGGTTAGGGAATTGTTCAGGAAAAACATTCAAGACGAACTAAACAGCAACTATTCGTTTTATGCCATCACTCCACGCGAGAGTGTCAACGCAGAGCAGTTTATGCAGCAGAATTTCCAGCAACTGTTGGGCAAAGTGTACACCCCATACGGAGAAACTGGAAGTCAGGAGTATTACTCTGTGGCTTTAGACAATGGAGAACGCTTCGCCAACGAGAACGAGAGAACACTCTCCTTGCTGGCCCCATATTTCTATATGGAGAAATGTCCTGTCGGTACTAACCCGGAATCTGTGTTGCCCAAGGTGGAACAGCAGGCAAAGGGTGTAGTTGTACCAGAGTCACTCCTCACTTTGCATTATGTACAGCGCTATTTGAAGGATAATTTCCTCATCGGGTGCTACAAAGACGAAGCTCAACTGAATTGGATAATGGGTGCCAACGACAAAGGTACGAACCTCTACAATGTGAGGATATTCACCAAGGGTCTGAAGCGTGCTGGTACGATGAAACGAAGCCAGTTGGAGCAAGGCGGTATCAAGTTTGTCATACTCTATCGGTTAGGTGAAGATTTCAAGAACGAGTATCGCGTATTCCACGTACATCACCACGCAGTCATGTCGGAGGAACGTATGCGTCAAGCACTATATCCGAACCCACAGGGTAACTATTTCTGTTTTGTGTTCGACGAGGAGGTGTCGATAAGCCCAGATGTTAATCTAGCGAAAATACTAACAGAATGTCGTCTTGATACAGACACCGATTATCAAGAAGGAGCCCCCGTTGTATTTAAAGGTGAGGAACTTCTTCGTTATCAAACTCGATAGGCGATGCTATATGGCTGACAGACTCACCGAACAACAACGTCATAAAAATATGTCGGCCATCCGGTCGAAGGACACGAAGCCTGAGATGATTGTGCGACGTGGGTTGTGGAAGAGAGGGTTCCGTTATAGGCTGAACCATAAGCGGCTACCTGGGCATCCTGACTTGGTACTGAAGAAATATAGAACGTGCATCTTTGTGAATGGTTGCTTTTGGCATGGACACTACATCAATTTACAATTTGACGATTTACAATTTACGATTGAGAATAGCGAGTGCTGCAAGATTCCGAAGACCAACCGTGAGTTCTGGGTGAACAAGATACGACGCAACAAGGAACGGGACAAGGAGGAACAACGCAAACTGGCGGCAATGGGTTGGCACTGCATCACAGTGTGGGAGTGCGAACTGAAGCCGTCGAAACGGGAAGAAACGCTGGAGTCGATTGCATTCACGCTGAACCATATATGGTTGCAAGACCATCAAGCCCGTGTTACTGCCTATCCGCTGCTGAATGAAGAGGACCAGCAAATGCCAATGGCAGCAGAAGGAGATGTCGTTTGACAGGATGTTTGTTGCAATTGTCCGCAACAATTCGAAAAATTTTGAATCCGTCGGACAATTGCGATGAACAGGGCGTTTTGCTGTATACCCAATCCCCACACCAAGTATAAAAGTGTGGGGATTGGGTTTTCTATAGAGTAGGGGGCATGTTATGCTGCATCCTGTTTCTTGGGCTTTCTGCCTCTTTTCGACTTGGTGAGGTTGAACACCTTATCAAGCAACTTGAAGTTGTTGTCGTTGATGATGGAGAAGTCTTTGGTGATATAGACATCTGCAATTTCGTAGTTGCCAACGTGGTTGAGGGCTTCATCAACATCACCCTTACTGAACTTCATGAGATTCCTCGATAGGGTGGCGAAAGTATGGCGGGCCTGGTAAAATTGGAGTTTATTGATACCAACAGCCTTGCCAATCGTCTTTAGGCCGATGTTCAGGTTCTGATTGAAGCACTCAGCACAGTAGTATTTCTTGTAGAATCTGAATATCCGGTCTTCACCTTTCCATTTTTCCATGAGGGGCTGAATGTAGGGATGTACCTTGACCTCAATGTAAGCCTCGTCGCTACGACGGTCTTTTGTCTTAGTCCGTTTGTATTTGATGGTGCCGTTTTCCAGACAACTGACTTGGTACATGTCCACAGAGTTCATGCCCATCAGGCAGAAGGAGAGAATGAAACAATCGTGGGCCAGTTCTGCCGGCGTGTTCTTCTTAGGCTGGTAGTTGACCACCTTCATGAGTTGATCCAGACTTAAAGCCCTGACACCCTTTTTGAGCACTTGCTTGGGTGCCTTGTAGCGCAGGAACGGGTCGTTCTTGATGACAATCTCATCATCGGTGTTGTACTCCAGCATCGCTTCACGGAAGATGTGACGCATCTGTCCTATATAGAGTGACTGTGCTCTTGGGCGGTCATCAAGGAACGCCTCGAAGTCTTTGAGAAATGTAACGGTAATCTCTTGAAAGAAGAGTTTGCGGCATTTCAAGAACTTTTCGAGGGTGTTGAGCATGGTCAGATAGTTCTTGGCACCTTTAATCTTGGCTCTTGACACCCAATCCTCTGCATACGCAAAGAACTCCAGTACCTTCTTCTCCTGCTTCTTGATGATCTTCTTTGTAATGGTATGAACATCATCAAGGTCTCCTGCCATAGCCCCTGCAGCCAGGTTGCTCATGTTGTCGATGAGGTCTAACCTCAGTTTCTCGACAATACGAGCCTTCTCAATGGACTTGATCTTCTTCGTCTTTGGAGAGTATTCTTGTTCATTGAGTCTTACCCCTGTGGTCTTGCCCTGTCTTACCAACAGATAGACCTCACGCGTCTTTTGGGAAGATTCCTTCCCGAATTCAATGGAAATGGTTGCCATTTTGATAAACTTTTAAATTGTTAATACAGGAACCAATCCTCGCGTCAATATATAAGCCTTCATCGGGTCTTTTTTGCGTCAATTTCGACCCTGTTTTTTTGCGGCGATTTTGCGGCGATTTTCGCCTTTTGAGCCATTTTTGCGGCGATTTTGCGGCGATTTCGGGGCTCAAATTTGGAAAATTTTTCCAAAAATGGAAATTGTATTTCCTTATACGAAACATTATTTATGGGAGTTTCTCGATATTTTCGGTGTGTGATCCCGTTGGGATTCAAACCCAAGACCTTCAGAACCGGAATCTGACGCTCTATTCAGCTAAGCTCTCAGGTTATCAACATGTTAATTATCTCTCATGTCTCAATTAGTCAACTATTAGTCAACAACTGTAGACGATGCAAAGGTACAAAATATTTTTGATATTTGACTTCGTTTTTGTCTCTTTTTGTTGGATAGAAGGCAAAAAAAATAAGGACTTGATGCACCTGTAATGATGCAAAAAGTCCTTTTTCTTATTGTTCAGTATCTGAGTATTCCCATCTGTAGCCATATATGGATTTCCGTTTATGGTTACAGCATTCACATATCCTACAATTAGCTTTTTGGTCTTTTGTAATATTGGCAGACAATAACCATTCTCTTGCTATTGATGGATTGTCAAAAGTCTGAATGTAGTTGCCTTCTAAATCGAATTGTTCGATAGGCTTGTATCTATCTCGTAGTTTTACGTGGTTCCTGCGTAGTATCTTTCTAATATTGGATTCTTCCGAGCCAGTCAGTTTTGATATTTCGGGAATGGTTTTATTCTCCGTGTAAAGAGTGATGATTTCATCGTGGTCATAGACAAGTGATCCCTAACCTCCTTTTGTCTCGTTATATCCTTTCTCAAAGGTATGCAGCTTCTCTATCCAGAATATCTCACGTTCGTCTAGAATCTTATTGTCTTCAATGGTCTCTAATTCTTCTATTTCAAAAGAGTCAAATCCATATTCATTCATGGCAATGTATAGTTTCCGATATTTGTTCCTTTCCTTCTTGGCATCGGCACAATGTGACTTAAACCTCTCTTCCAAAGACAGAGTAGTTTGACCTATATATTTCGTACCGTTGCAGATATTGGTGATTGCGTATATTCTTCCAACTATCATTTTAGGTCAAAAATAAATTTACTTCTGTATATATCTACTACCTTTTGTGGCTTTCCATCAATCCGCTTGCTATATGGTTTTGTACATTCAAACCACTGTTGGAGGTCTGTTGCTTTTGGCTTCCTTGACAACCCAAATTGATGATAAGCCTATTCCATAAGCTTGTTAGCATAAGCAACTGTAATAGTTGTTCCAGTGGGGATAAGTCCTACCATCATCATAGCTAATTTCTGCTCCGTGGTTTTCTCTTCATCCAGACTATTTAGTGCTGCCTCGATAGACTTCTTGACATATTTTAGACTCCTTACCTTTTTTACACCTAACTTCTCATAGGCGACTTTTACTAATGGTTGAAGCTGTTCCAAAAATAGTAAAGCTGGAGCGTGGGGATGGCTCTTTATCAATTCGGCATATTGCAGGAAAGCATCTCTAAATGAAATCTTCTTATCTGTTAGGTCTATTTTCGTTTCAAGCTTCTTGTAGTCATCTTGCTTTACTTCTGTTCCATTGTCTTTATATGCTTTAGCCACGCTTGCACCGTTCTTATAGATTTCTTGGTTGATCTGGAAATTGTATAGCTCCAACTTTGGAAGAATATCGTTGATGATAAACTCGTCATTTTGCTTGTCATATTTCATATAAAGACTATTAAGGTCATGTTTCAAATTTTCTCGTAGATTATCCTTGATAGCTTTAGTTGGTGCATGGTTAAAGAAGTCAACGGTTTCATAGGCAGTCCTTATTGATGCTTCTGTCTTAGCTTTCATTTGTTCATAAGTCATGTCCAGATTCAGCTTCTTATAGGTAGTGTTGAAGATATGGACTAAGTGATTCCTAAACGGATTATCTTTGGTTCTGATACGACCAGCAATCTGTGGAATATCAGTGTCTATGCTGGCCTGAGTATGAGGATTAGATGCACTGCTTACCACAAAACAAATACCAGTTTCGCTAAAGTAATCTGCACCCTCAAACGACTTAGACGTAATGAAGTTGAACATCTTGTTATCACTTCGGCTGTTGCTAATGTCATATCCTATCAACTTTTCTCTGTTCTCATCGTTATCAGCACAGATGATTCTTACCTCGTCATTGCTTAGGTTGCAGTGCTTCAATATGGATGCAATATCTCTAACACTATTAATGAAGAAAAAAGCCTCGGTGCTCTTGTGGCCGTTCAACTCATAAAAGCCATGTAGCCTATAATCATTGATGATATTTGCAGCCATAGAATAAGGTTTGTTGGTCTGTCTTAGTTCCACCTTCAATGTATCCACATATTTCTTATCCCATTTTGCTTGTATCTCTTTCACATCTGCTAAACAGTTAGGCTTAAATGATGGAAGGATCGGTGTCGCAGACATAAAACAGAACGATTTGAATGCTCTGAAATTATCTAAAACGCCATCGATAGCTTTTTGTCTATAGGAGTAAGCCTTTAGTAAACATTGGTATTCATCTACTAACAATTCGTTGCTGGATGGTGTAATGTATTCCATCAACTTCGGTACTTTATCGTAGGTGCACATTATCTTTTTAATGCCAGAACAGTTCAAATAGTCTTTTAACTTACGTTCAGCGGCATCATCAAACCTACCGAATAGTCCGAATGGCCTTATCCCATTATAGTCACGTTTGGAGATACCTGCCATCGTAAGATCTGTTTTATTAATGATCAGTTCTGTAGTTGGAACTGCAATCACGTAATCTTCTGTGTTCTGTAAAACAACAGTAGTACCACCACAACCTGTTACGACTTTGTTAAAGATACAGTTGTGTGGTAAGTCTTTCAAGTGTAAAAATCCATCATCGGACTCAATTTTTAAATTTTCCATATTCGATTATCATTATATGGTTCAAATTGAACGATCTACTGAATTATCAATCTAAGAGTATCGAAATTATCTTGTAACTTGTTTCCAATTTTCTTATATAAAGGAGATAATCTGTAATTTTCAGTTACACCATATATCAAAAGAAAAGTACCCTTACAGTACCTTCCTTTATCTTAATATATAATGATAACCGATTACCTGATTGCTGAATTGATGTGAAGCTCGTTTTTGACCTCTAATTATCTCACAGGGATTTTTCAAAGATTTTCAGGTTCGTCAATTTCTGAAACTCTAGCAATTTTTTAGCAGCCGCAATAAAATGAAATTGCTGTGTATTGTTTAAAAAGCTAGTTAAGTGAGTTGTACTATATTGTAGTAGCCACTTCCCTTATATTGAGTTTGAAATTCAACATCAAGTTTGCAGTAGTTTGTGGTTGCACTCATTTCCGCCTATTGAGTTGCATTTTTGGAACAGAATATTTTTTCATCTTTAGTAGGGTAGTTCTGAAAATTTTCGTTCTATGCCTGTGAAAAACAAAGGAACCCCATTTCTGAAAGCTCCCTTGTATCATTGCAACTATCTATATCTAAGTTATTATCAATTTCCAACAATTCAAATTAAAAAAAGTTAAAGGTGAAATTATTGCTCAGAGGTATCTCTAATGTTCGTATTTTGGGGTAGGGGTGTGACTTTTTTGTAAAGAACCATATAAAAGTGTTCTTTTTAGAAAAATGTCACTTTTCTAACTCTATAATCAGATTTATCCCACATAATATGACCACAACAACAGTGGTTTTTCTTCGTTGTTTACCAACTTCCAGAGATATTTCATCCCTTTTGACGAGACAGTCACGCATCCCTGACAACTTGAACGATGCAGGGGAATATAGCGCATCCAACAATGATTGTTTACCCATCCAGAACTATGAATCATCAGGCCACGGACATAAGCAGTCTGATTGTCCATGTCCATTCCTTTGAGTCGAAAACTTCGCCTAAGAGTGACACCATGCTCTTTGGTAACAAGGAATCGCCCCAAAGCAGAACACTCACTTCCAGGCTCGTTACTAAACACAGGATGCTTATCGGTACTGCCTTTACCTGGTCCATGCATTGCGTAACTACTGGCAATGATTTTATGCTTTTCAAAATCCCAAACAAACAATCTCGGTGTACCCGATGGGATAGCATAATCCAAGAACAACGCATAATGCTCATTCATATTGTGTCGCTTTGCAAAAGCTAAAGCCTTTTCAGCCCGTGCTTCAATAGTTGCATATTCTTTACGATCTGGCCATTCAGGAAGTCCGTAGTATTTCCATCCCCAGTACAAGCCAAATATAAGGGCTGGTACGATGATTATTGGAATCAGGGCAAGAGCCCATTTCGTTTTACGCCTCATATTACTTCTCTAGCTCTTTAATCGGATTAATATAGAATAGGATTTGCTTGGGTTCCCAGCGCCAATCACCTTGTGGAATGACACTGGATATGCTATAGTGCAAGTGGTGAGGTTTACCTGCTGCATTACCTGTATTACCAACTTTACCTATCACAGATTTCTGTGTTACGATAGCACCGATATGAGTATCGATCTCGCTTAGATGGGCATAGTAATGCAGCCGCCATCTAGAACTAAAAATCAGCAAGCAGTTACCACCAGCACCCATATTGTGACCTGTTAATAGAACTATTCCCCCTATAGCAGGGTGTACCTTAGTCCCTTTATTTGCGAAAATGTCTATTCCTGCATGCTTGTGATCACCCCAAGGATGCCAGAAGGATTTGGGGTTATAGCTCTCCTTGCCACAACCTTCAACGGGATTCTGGATTTTTGTTGGCAACAGCATATTGATTACCAATAGTGCTGCTATGCCATAGAGGACTATCTTTAGTTTCTTCTTTTTCATTAGGCAGGAAATATAACCGTTTATCTTCTGAAATGTCACAACGAAATAGAGATTAACGCTTCTTGTTATTCAGCCAATAATCAATCACAGCACAAGCATAAAGAAAAGCATATTGTATTTTCTTCTCTTTAGAGGATTGTGCAAGCTGTTCGAGTTCTTTTTTGATTTCGCCCAGCAAACGATCGGGATCTCTATAGACAACACTCTTCACCTCATTATATATGTCAAGAGTCCGTTGGTAATCCTCATACCCATCAAAGCCTCCCATCGCATAAATGAACAATGCCTCTTTGTCATATCGATTATATGAACGAGGATTTTGGAAATCATTCAGCGTGCAATTATCTGCATATTCGAGAGCCCGAATCTTGTATTTACCAAATAACGGGTTTTTGAAGAAAGCATCTTCATCTAAAGCCTGGTTTCGTTCAACAAGTTTTTTGCCTGATGTATGAAGAGCCAACCCAATTATGCCCCAAAAGGCAAAACTTGTATCATATTCAGAATCCAACAAACCATCTTCAATCCATTCCTTTGTCTTTGCATCAAATAGGTGACGCACTTCATTGATAGTATTAGAAGTAATCTTGTCAAATCTGAACAATTCCTCATCTTCAATAAGACCAGAATACCATGCTGTAAAAATGTCAGCATGAAGTTTGGGATTGTCTTCACAACACGCCTGAAGTGCTATTTGTGAAGGTACTAGCGCGTCTTCATCAATTAATTCGTAAAAACGACTAATGCTCTGGGATAGCGTCTCGTCTGAATCAATCAAGACGGACTCCATTGACTCTAACTGATTTACGTCTTTCTTCGAAAGATAAGAAGGTTTTTTCTTGTTTTTCTTCATTGCTTCTAAATTATTGATTAGTGAGTGCAAAGATACAGATTAAAAGTGAAAAGCCCAACCACTCACGATGTTTTTTGTATGAAATGGGTGGTTGGGTAACAGGATATCTGAAACTTTATTTCGTACTACGACGCATCTGTTCTATTTCTTCTTCTGTATAATCATCAAGATTGTCATTGACATATCTTGCTTTTCTACTCTGGTTTCCAAAAACGGAATTAAGTAGTGAGTATAGAATATTTCTATTTTCTGAGATGTTCGACTTCGATGCTATTTCATAAAAGGTTTTGAAAGTAATGTTGTCTTCAAGTAAAGGGGCTGAAAAGAGGGTCTCAGTATCATATCCGAAATGTGATTGAAACCATCCTTTCTTTTGGGGAGCATTCTCTGCATTGAAACGACGAGACATATTGTCGTGCATTTCTTTTATTTGGTTGAATATATCTATTTCTCTAGCAGCTTTTGCATAAGCGGCGATTTGAGCAAGTTGGGTCTGTACTTTATTAAACTGTAAAGACGGGCTTGTGAAAGAATGAGATGCTGTATATTTCATATTGATAATTATTTTGTGTAATTTTTGTTTGTCTGATACTAATGTTTGTTCTTTTTAATTAGTTACAAGCCTTCATAACAGCCAAAAAGCCCAAAGCGAGAAGTACAACAAGAAAGGTAGTTATGCATCCCTTGTCAGAATTGCTATGCTTGTCATCATTTAGCGTAGTTACTATTAGAAAACCAGCACAAATTGCAGCTATGATAAAACAAAAAACGTAAAAAGCTGGTGAATGTGATGAAGAACCAGAGTCATCTAGAGAGTACCATCTTCCATGATCTTCTGGTGCTGCAATTAACTGAAAACTATAAAATAGTGAAGCTGTCAATATAGCTATGCACCTCTTGATTCTATTGATGCTTATATTCTTTTTCATATCGCTACAGATCTATTTTTTGTTCTACATTTTAAAATGAATGTCAACACTTTTACCATTACTTTTAGTAGTACAGATTACCAAATAGATTCGCCCAGTACTGGAACTTCTATAAGCGACAAATTTCATTGTTGTTCCAGACTTTGTTTGTGAAGCAATATAAGTATCTGGACTACTACTTTTAGATAAAGGGATATTTTCACCTCCCCACGATAATAGTACAGAACTACCTTTATCGTACACAATCATGTTGGGACAATTGAATGACGTGGAAGAAAAAGTTCCTTGACTGTCCGTTATAGTTGCCTTTATTGGTCTAAAGGTAGTTTGGCAAAATGCTACTACTGAAAAAGCAGCAAGTAACAATAATAAAGATAATCTTTTCATCGTATGTCAATTTTATTTTTAATATCTTTGAATAACAAACCATTTACCATTTATGCATAACACTTTGGCTTTTCTTGTGTCGTAACCATTGTTGTAGTGGGTAAATATTCCTTCAAAATAGTATTCGGCACCTATAATGTCATCAGGATGATCTACTGCATATTGTTTTTCTTGATAGCAATTCCAAGTCCGAATAACAGAAACTTGTCCGTTTCTGAGAGCACTTTCTTTTTCTGCATTCTCTTTTTCTAATAAATTGCACTCATGGATTGCATCTTTTCCAGTTAAATCACGTACTTTCCTGTAAACTGTCATTTGAGGCTCTTTAAAATAGTTTATCTCATTTGCCAATGCTTCTTTTTCAGTCATGTATTGTACTTCATTAATAAACTGCTGTTGAGCTTCTTCTATCGTGCCAGTTTGGGAGTTGTTAAATGAATTACAAGCACAAAGTATTGATACAAGTACAATAATAATTGTACCACAAATAGCTTTTTTTTGTTTTAATGTTGACATTGTAGTAATTATATTATGCTAACTAATCCCAAGAAGTCAGCGGATTATTGTTTAAGAGTGTGGGACTATTGCCATCATCATCATAAGGTTCTGGACTACCTGCTACAAACAATGAACAATAGCCCACACCTTAGAACATATCATGCCTATAAAGGTACAATAATCCTAACGATGTGAGCATATTGCCATTATCCTTGTAGCTAAGAATTGTCCAGATTCTATGACAGGATAAACGTCAATCGCTCTTTGTACTAAGTTTGAGCCATTAAAACGCACCACTTCTCAAAGCAGCACTTGAAACTCGTCTGCAAAAATAGTAATTAGTTTTGAAACAAACAAGTAAAAGAGCAATTATTTGGTCTTAGATGTATAAAATAGTCTCCTGACTGTACGAAATGATTAAAGATTAAATTCCTTCTTGACTCTCTGAACAGTGCTAATTCCTTTGTTACAGAGTTTTGCCACATTCCTAACAGAGTAGCCTTTCTTTAGATATGAGATAATATCCTTGTGCTCTTCTTTCTTCTGCTCTGTAGTCTTTACTGAACCAACCTTACGGCCTAACTTACCACCTCTTTCAATATAGAGTTTTCGACCACTATTCAAACGGAACTTAATGTTTTCACGTTCTAGCTGTGCACATGTCGAAAGTGTAGCTATCATTATCGGAGCGAACATTGTGGGCTTTCCTTCAGCGTCAAGTAATGTTAGCTGTTCCTTCTGCATGTAGAGGTTAACCCCTGAATCTATGAGGTCTTTTACTGTAGCCAGAACTTCAAAGGCATTTCTTCCAAGTCTGGATAGCTCACTCACTAAAAGGATGGAAACACGGTTTTGCTTGCAGTATTCGATTGCTTGCTGCAAGATGGGACGCTCTACGTTTTTCTTTGCTCCAGAAATATGCTCTTCGTATATCTTGCAAATGTTCAGATTTTGATATTTTACGTAATCCAGAAGGTCAGAGATTTGCCGATCTGTGTTTTGCCTGTCACCTATTGAAGAGACTCTGGCATAGATAACTGCTGTTTTTGTACTCATTTTAATCAAAGTATTTGTTGAACACTAAAAAGGGCGACTCATAGCATAGTCTTATAGATTTATTTGAGTACACCCATTAAAAGAATACGGTTTAGAAGTAAAGAGGACACCACCCATATATAATAAGGTGATGCCCTCCGCTCTATCAACTAACCAAGAAACCATTGGTATTGTGTATCACCATGCAGAGCATTGTTAAGCCCCACACTGACATCTGTAGCGTTAACGGCTCTGGAGAGGTAGCTATCAATATAGCTGCTCTTATTGGATTCAGTCAGCAGATTGTGGAAGTTCCACATGGAGAGTGAGCCACCCTTACCTCCGAAGTCCTCGTTCTGATAGTAACCACGGCACACGTTGTTGATCTGAGAATCAGTAATCAGCAAGCGTGGGATTCTACGGGAGATTCCCTGTGGTAGTGCCTGATAGAGTCTCATTCTACCAATAATCTGTGTAAACTGTGTCTCAGTCAGGTAGGTGTTGGAAAGTGTTTGCATCAGGTGAATGTCTCTCGCAGGGTTGAACTGGTTGAAGAGTTCCATCACCTGTTGGTAGAGCTGCTTCAAGTCCATTACCTCCATAGAGAGTTTCACACCCTGACCTGTTAGCACCTGATTGCTACAGATTACCACACGCCAGCCTACGAACACACTGAATTTCTCCACTCCCTTAGAAGAGCGGTAGAGGTTCAGATCATTGTAGTTGCGAACACCGCCCACACAGAGCTCTAATCTCTTACCATCGATTGTTTCGTAGATAGTGGGGATGGTGAAAGCAAATGCCAGACGCTGGTAGAACTGAGTCTTTTCACACTCCAGTAATTCAGAAGCTCTTTTACTCAGAGCGTTAGGAGTCCTGCCCCTGACAATGTGAGAAACACGGATGGATGGTGCTGTTACTGCCTCACCCTGATAGAAGGACTGTGCTGCATCATGGACTGACTCAATGAAGTCCTGATGTGCAATTGTTAGCTCTTGGTTTGCCCAAGTAGGAACGACACACTGAGTCTTTAGCTCGTCCATAGTGATTTGGTTGGTGTTAGCATCCAGAAAGTTCACGTAGGAGTTAGTGATAGCAGGCTGTTCAACGGAGATTTCTTCGTAGTCTGCGTACTCTGTTGCAAACTGATTGCTGTTATTCATAGCCACAGCAGAGGGCATCAATAATAAACTGTTCATAATAAAATGAATTTGATGGTTAATGATAGAGTTAACTGTATGAGGTACGTGTTTACCTCTTAGAGGTTACATACGCTCTACAAATTGACTACGTTTTTCGGTACGGCTTAGGTTTCTGTATGGAAAAACGTTTTACCTTTTAAAGTAGGTGGGGGGACTATTTATGGGTGAAGTGGCGTGGGCAGAAAAAATAAAAATTTTGAAATTGGCGAGTTTCCCGATTATTATTTGTACCTTTGTGGCCATGAAAGAGAGTACAACATTATTAGATGGCGACTTGACAATATATGCCAGATGGTTTTATTATTCTTTACTAGAACAGAATGACAAAAGAGCAACTGATGGTGTACAGTTCCCCATTTTTGCCACTAGACATCATAATAGTATCATGGGGTTTCTTCCTGCTCTTGAGAAGGTGGTTGCAGATGAAGAAATTAAAAAGTTAATAGCGAACATTAAGGACAAACTAGGTATTAATATCGAAATTCTTAATTTATATATGTTGTGCTCTTATGTTAACGAAATGATTCGAGAGCAATATGTTGTATTGTTGAAGATTCCTACAAAAGAAGCCTTCGAAGGATTGGGCGAGTTAGAAGAAATTACTTTTAAGGACAAAGAGGGTAAAACTGTAACTACTAACTATGTTGAACTTGCTAATTTTTGCATGGATTCTGCAAAAAAATATCTGAACGCGAAAGGTGATATTATTGAAACTGCCAAAATGGGGCGCGTTGATAAGATTGGTTCTATTGTTGATAGAAATATTATTCAAAGCCAATTTGCATATTATATAGCAAAATTCTTTGAAGAGGCGTTTCCTGATGCAAATAGGAATCAACGGGGGAAAAAAGCCATAGTGTCACCTTTAGAGCAAGAGTTGATATTGAGATTAATGGTATATTTTGATTTAGGTCTTAAAACCAACGCCACAGCAACTGAAAATATAAGAAAGAAAATAATAATGTATAATAATTATCATTATCCCTTTGATGTCTTTACGCTTTATTTAAAACATGATGACTGGAAAAGAAAGATAAATTGGAAAGATTCCAAACTTAAATTGGCAGCATTAACAAAAGAGGAAGAAGATCGTATATTTCATAATCCGAGCACACTAATAAAAGACTAAAAAAGGACAGGCTCTTTGTCTATATTGGGAATAGTTGGACTCTCATTGCTATTCCTATTATTTTATTCTTAACTTCTGTTTGTCTTCTGTACCTTTGTAGCTAAATAAAGGTGTAGAGCTCCCCTGTCCGCCGTAAGCGAAGCACCTAAGTATAATAAGGAGGCGGCAGGGTTACAAAAATGGAGAATATCCAAAACAACGCTACAACAGTAGCAACCAGCAGCGAGACAATCGTAGCTACCAAAAGTGTAAACGCAGCAGAGAACGCTGCAAACATTAACAATTCTATTCAAATGGAAGAACAAAACAATCCTACGGTTGAACGAACAACCAAAGTCGCCATCATTGACGGTGAAGAGAGAAAAATAGTGGTGGCACACACCAAGTATTCGATGGAGCTTCCCAAGGACAAAAAAAAACTGATAGGCTCACTTGACCGCAGCAAGATGTTCAGCTGCCTCTACCATTTGGCGAAACCCGAGATCTTTTGGAATGAAGGTATTCAGCTCTTTGATGAAAATAACCAGCCGATAGAAATAGGTACAAAGAATGTTTATGTCCTCTGCCCTACGGCAGGTACTTATTGGCGTGTGGGGGTTGACGATAAACTGCAACATGTGGAAGTGCATGATTTCCAATCCGTACAGGACTACGCACAGGCCGTTGGTTGTTCCAACCTATATAGCCGCGGACTGAACAACACGGAGAAAATGGGTGTTGCAGCATTGGCAACAGGTGACAAAGCCTGTCAGGCAGTATTCGATTTCGCTAAAGAGCATAATTTGAGTGCCTCAACAGCTCAGCACTACCTTGATTACTCCATTAAACCCACATTAGTATTGGGACTGATGATGGGAAACATACCAGAGGGAGTGCCAACCCTTGGACGCTCAACAGCTGAGGCTAAAGAACTGTTAGATGTCGTTAAGGAAAAATTTAAGAAGATAGCAGAGAAACGCTATATCATCCGTCCCATTAACACGCTGCTCCACATGGAGAGCAAAGGTTATTCGCTATTATTTATGAAAAAGGCCATAAAGATGCTTACAGAAATGGAAACACAAACAATAGAAAAAGCCCCAAATGGCCAGAGGGAAACAATGGTTTCAAGTATTCTGACCACTTACCTTGAAAAACTAAAGAGCAACCAAGAAGAGAAAAAAGCGGCATAAAACAAGCTGATTCAACCGCAAGACGGACATTAGGGTAATGCGCCCTAATAGTCCTGTCTCGGTTGGTCGAGCTACTTCCCAAAGACGTATTTCACGACTTTGGCATTAGCCTTGTTCTCGTTCACGAAGTCGCGTTCAATGTAGATGTCGGTGACCCGCATATTCTCATTCACATGGTTGAGGGCGGCATGAACTGTGTACTTATCGATCTTACATTTGTTGAGAGCGATAGTAGCCCATGAGTGACGGGCAGCGTAGTACTCCAGATCTTCAATCCCTAGCTGATCGCCAATCTCTTTCAGTCCTCGATTGATAGCCGCATTGAATGTTCGGTAGTTGGAGAAATGCTTATAGAACCGAAACACTCTTTGGCCAGTTTCGTCACGGTACTTTTCTACTAAAGTGGTAGCGAAAGATGGAATAACGACTTCCATCTTCGCCTGGTCTGTTCTTCGGTCTTTTGTCTTAGTACGGTAATAGATTAGCCTATTACCCTGCATTTCTGTGGCATTAAATAAATCTACAGAGTTTATTCCCATGAGGCAAAACGATAGAATAAAGCAGTCTTTTGCAAAGTCAATGGGGCATGTTTTTGACCTACCACGTATAGTATTCTTATATGGTATCTTCCACATGGCTCTTAGCAATTCAGCGGAAATTGCTCTTTTTCTGGTTGCTTGCTGCTTGGGGACAGTCAGATTTTCAAACGGGGTGTTACCTATTATTATGATATTACGGTCATAATCGTTATATTTCTTCTTCGCTTCGTAGAAAAGGTGCCTGATGCTCCCCAGATAAAGAGAAACAGTACGATTGCTTGGCACACGTTTTCCTGCCTCAATAAGCAATGCTTGACGTTCTTTGTGCTTCTGTTGTAGGAAGTCAATAAACCCCTTTAGTAATGAAGAGGTAATCCGTGAAGTTGGATAGTGGTCTGTATTAACGTAAGCCTTAAATGCAGATAAGGCTGATTGGTAATTCTGCTTACCTTTAATGGAGGTCTCTTTTATCCATTCCTCACAGAACTGAATAAAATCTATAGTCTGTTTCCTCTTCTCCTGTGCCTCCAGTTCTCCCATAATCTCATCAAGGGTATAACCCTCAATGTCAATTGGAAGTTTGTTACAGCGCACACGGTAATCGTTAACGAGGTTATCAATATCATTCTTTACCTTTGTCCCGTTCTTAAAGGAGAGTGATTTTGTCAAATCCTCGGGTCTTACAAATAGGCTTGTAGACAGCCTTTTAACCTTCCTTTGGTGGGTGAATCTGAGCTTTACGTTGTACGTTCCGTCACTTTTCTGCTCACCTTTCTTGATTTCTGCTCTAATTGTCAGCATGTTACAATGATTTTAATTAGTCAACAATTAGTCAACAACCATCGAAAAATGCTGATTTTTGGTAGATTTTTGGTTAAAATTGGATTGTTTTGATAAGCGTACACCCGCACGGAATCGAACCGTGACCAACGGAACCGGAATCCGTTATTCTATCCTTTAAACTACGGGTGCTCAGAGCTTTACGGCTTTTTGGCCTCCTGCTTTTCTTCGCTTTTAGCCCCATCTTATCAATCTTACCATCAAGAACCGGAATCTGACGCTCTATTCAGCTAAGCTACGGGACCGATGCTTGAAAAGCGAGTGCAAAGGTACAATAATTAATTAATAATGAATAATTAATAATTGATAATTATGATTTGTTAAGACTCGGGAAGGAAGTGCATTCTGATAGTAGAAATCAATAATTTGTGTCATTTTGCAAAAATATCCTGCTATTTTGTTTGCAATTTAATATTTTATGTTTACCTTTGCACGCAAATTTGTAAACAACGATAAAATGAGCAAATTAATTAAACCCATAAACTATGAACGTCTGATAGATACGAAACAGACGGAACAGGGTATTAAACTGATTAAGGAATTCTTCCAGCAGAACCTCTCTACGGAGCTGAGGCTGCGTCGTGTAACGGCTCCTCTTTTCGTATTGCAGGGTCTGGGTATCAACGACGATTTGAACGGTGTGGAACGTGCTGTGACATTCCCCATCAAGGATTTGGACGATAAGCGTGCCGAGGTGGTTCATTCGCTGGCCAAATGGAAGCGTCTGAATCTGGCGGAGAACCAGATAGAGCCTGGCTATGGCATATATACCGACATGAATGCCATTCGTGCTGACGAGGAGTTGGATAATCTGCACTCGCTGTATGTGGACCAGTGGGACTGGGAGGCTGTGATTAGGAAGGAAGACCGTACGTTGGCTTTCCTAAAGGAAGTGGTGGAGCGTATTTATGCTGCCATCCGTCGCACGGAATACCTGACGTGTGAGACCTATTCGCAGCTGAAGCCTTTCCTGCCTGAGAAGATTAAGTTCATACATGCTGAAGAGCTGCTGAAGATGTATCCTGACAAAACGCCGAAGGAGCGTGAGGATGCCATCTGCGAGGCTTACGGCGCTGTATTTATTATAGGTATAGGCGGAGAACTGTCCAACGGCGAGAAGCATGACGGTCGTGCGCCTGACTATGACGACTGGTCGACGGTGTCGGAGGATGGTCGTAAGGGTTTGAATGGCGACATTCTGATCTGGTATCCGGTACTGGGCCGTTCGTTCGAACTCTCGTCGATGGGTATCCGTGTAGACAAGGAGTCGCTGCTTCGCCAGCTGAAGATTGAGCATAAGGAGGAACGCCAGCAACTCTACTTCCACCAGCAGCTGCTGAACGACAAGCTGCCGCTGTCTATTGGTGGTGGTATCGGTCAGAGCCGCCTCTGCATGGTGCTGCTGCACAAGGCTCACATCGGTGAGATTCAGGCAAGTATCTGGCCTGAGGACATGCGTAGTGAATGCAAGGCAATGGGAATGCCGCTGCTTTAAATATTAAATATTCGCTGAACATTGGCGTTGGTCTTTTCGGCCAACGCTTTTTCGTTGATACCGTAGTACTCGGCCAGCTTCTGCAGAACGTACTGGGTGAAGGCCGGCTCATTGCGTTTGCCACGCATGGGGACTGGAGCCATGTAAGGGGCGTCGGTCTCGATGACGATGCGGTCTAAGGGCACTACTTTGGGCAATACTTCGGGCAGATGTGACTTCTTGAAAGTCAGTACGCCGCCAATACCCAGTACGAAGCGGTCGAACTGCAGCAGCTGTTGCGCCTCAATCTCGTTGCCGGTAAAGCAATGGAAGACGCCACCGGGCAGTTCCTTTTCGTACTTCTTTAGGATGGCTACCAGTTCGTTTTGTGCCTTACGGCAGTGAATCATCAGCGGCAGCTGCGTCTCCACCGACCATCGCACTTGCTCCTCGAAAGCCTCCTGCTGCTCCCCTTCGAACTCCCGGCTCCAATAGAAGTCGAGGCCAACCTCGCCAATGGCGATGATTCCAGGTTCGAGATGGGATTTGATGGCGGCAAGCTGCTCGCGCCAGTCGCTGCGGACTTCTTCCGGGTGCAGACCCACCATTGGATAGAGATAGTCGGGGTACTGGCTACAGAGTTTGATGATGCGCTCTGACGATGCGAGGTCGATGGCAGGTACCATCACCTTGCAAACGCCAGCCTCGCGGGCTCTCGTGATAACTGCTTCGCGATCTTCGTCGAATTCTTCGCCATCAATGTGGCAGTGGGTGTCGATGTGGTTTACCATTGAACATTGACCATTGACCATTGATCATTTTATTTGCGGCGCTTCATCATCTCGTCGGTGTATTCGAGGAGTATCTGTTTGCGGTCATCGTTGACGCTAACCTTGGCCAGATATCTGCGACATTCGTCGAAGTAGAAGTTAATTTTCTGCTCACAGAGCTGGCGGATGCCAATCTGGTCGTAGAGTTTGGTGACTGCATGCACCTTTTCATCGCGGTCGAAGTTGGTGGCCGCAATCCACTGCATCAGCTCCTGGCGCTGTTGGGGATTGGCACGGTTGATGGCGTTGATGAGCATATAAGTCTTTTTGTTTGAAGTGATGTCGCCGCCAATGGCTTTGCCGAAGATGGCGGGGTCGCCGTAGACATCAAGCAGGTCGTCCTGCAACTGGAAAGCCAATCCCAGTTGTTCGCCAAACTTATAGAGGTTGTCAATGTCCTGAGCGGAAGCATCAGCCAGAATGGCGCCAATCTTAACGGCGCAGGCTAACAATACGCTGGTTTTCAGACGTATCATCTCGATGTACTCACCCTCAGTAACGTCGTTGCGCGTTTCAAACGACATGTCGTATTCCTGTCCTTCGCCAATCTCCAGAGCCGTTTCTGTAAAGACGTCGAGCACGGCCTGCAGGTGTTGGCTGTCGCAATGCTGCATGCGCTGATAGGCCAGTACCAGCATGGAGTCGCCGCTGAGGATGGCTTTGTTTGCGTCCCACCTCTTATGTACGGTATCATGACCGCGACGCATGTCGGCATTGTCCATCAGGTCGTCGTGCAGCAGCGTGTAGTTATGATATGTCTCCAGTCCGATTGCTGGCATAAGGATGCTTTCAGGGTCATCCTTGTATAGGTTGTAGGTCAGAAGCATCAGAACTGGCCTGATACGTTTTCCGCCGAGCGACAGCACGTATTCGATAGGTTCATACAGCGACGCTGGTTGGCGGTCGTAGCTCTGTTGGTCAATAAACTGGTTGACCTTTTGTAGGATTTCATTGGATGTGTACATATTGGGCGTATATTTCTTTCTTACAGTTTAAAGACGATGGGAATGCAAACCTGTGTTCGGCAGGGCTTGTCGTACATTTGTCCAGGCTTCCACGGCGGCATGAGTCTCATCACTCTCATAGCCTCTCGGTCAAGACTGTTGTCGACGTGGTTCAGCAGGCAGATGTCGCTGATGCTCCCGTCCTTGTTGACAATGAACTGAGCCAAGACCTTGCCTTGTATGCCACGACGTTCAGCCGAGATGGGGTATTTCAGGTTCTTTGTCAGCCATTTCATCAGTTCAGTGGCTCCGCCAGGAAACTCCGGCAGTTGCTCCACCACTCGGAAGTTCAGCGGATTCTGTTCCATGTCGACCACCGTGGGCTGCTCAGGGTCTTCGGCTTCTTCTACGGTCTTCAGCTCTACGTCATTCTCGGGAGGGGCAATGTCGTCCTTTAGTTCCACCTCAGGATCTTCTTCCACCACATTCAGCTTCTCGGCCGACTGCGGTTGTTCCCTGACCTGTTCCTTGATGAGCGGTATGCGTTCCTCTTCCTTGAGCGCTTCCAGGTCTATTTCCTTGACAATGTTCTCGAGCGTCTCGGCATCGTATTCGTCGCCGCTGGAAGTGTAGTCGTATTCCAGAGCCACAAACAGCATGGCCAGCACCAAAATGACTCCAAGAAGGAATCCCTGAGTCTGCCGGTTTTCAAGATTGGCTTTCGAACTTTTCTTTACTTCCATAATATTTTTAGCCTGTCTCCGTTATAATATAACAGAATGGCGCTGCAAAGGTAAGAAATAATTCACAATTTACAATTTGCAATTCACAATTATTTCGTAACTTTGTGCGCGAATTGAGAATATTTAGATGAAGAGACACTTGACAGCAGCCCTATTTGCGATACTTGCACTCCCCATCGAGGCGCAGGAAAGCCGAACTGTGTACAACTTTCTCCGGCTGCCGGTGAGTGCCCATGTGGCTGCTTTGGGAGGAGACAACACAACGTTGGTTGAGGACGATGCCACCCTCATCTTCCATAATCCTGCACTTATTAATAATGTGACAGACCGTACGCTGAACCTGAACTTCATGACCTATATGGAGGGTTCCACCACTGCCAGTGCCTCATTTGTGAAGGCTGCCGGTGAGTTAGGAACATGGGGCGTTACCGGTCAGTTCATGAATTACGGTACGATGAAGGAAACGACAGCCATGGGCCAGCAGACCGGGGAGTTCTCGGCTAAGGACATTGCCGTTGGCGGTTCGTTTGCCTATTCGCTGAGTGAAAGGTTCACGGGCGGCATTTCGGCCAAATTCATTGCCAGCTATATCGGGCAGTACAACTCGTTGGCTGCTGGTGTGGACTTGGGCATTAACTACTATCATGCAGAAAGTGAACTGTCTGTGTCGGCTGTGGCTCGCAATTTAGGCGGTCAGTTGTCGGCTTACGATGATGACTTCGAGCGTATGCCTCTTGATCTTCAGATAGGTTTTACTAAGCGTTTGTTGAGTTCACCGTTGCGTATATCGGCCTCGCTTGTCCGTCTGAATGACTGGGAATACGGCTTTGGTAAGCATCTGGTCATTGGTGCCGATATCATCCTGTCGCCTCAGTTCTATATTGCAGCTGGCTACAATGCCATGCGTGCCTCGGAAATGAAAATCAGCGAGAACGACGGTGCCAGTTCCCATGGTGCCGGTCTCAGCATTGGCGGCGGTCTGCAGTTACAGCGTCTGAAGCTGAATGTGGCCTACGCCAAGTATCATGTTACGACATCATCTATACTTATTAACCTCAGTTATGCCTTATGAAGAAAATAACAATAGCTATTGATGGCCATTCGTCGTGCGGTAAAAGTACGATGGCCAAGGACCTGGCTCGCCGTGTAGGCTATATCTATGTTGACACAGGTGCCATGTATCGTTCAGTCACCCTCTATGCCCTGCGCAACCATCTGTTCCGTGAAGACGGCACCATTCTTGTCGATGAGTTGCAGCAGCAAATGGATAACATTCACATTTCGTTTCAGCTGAATCCGGAAACGGGACGCCCTGACACCTATCTTAATGGTGAATGTGTAGAGCAGCAGATTCGTTCGCTCGAAGTGTCCAGCCACGTTTCCCCCATCGCCGCTCTTGGCTTTGTACGTGAGGCAATGGTTGCCCAGCAGCAGGAAATGGGTCAGGGTGGAGGCGTCGTCATGGACGGCCGTGACATCGGCACTGTTGTGTTTCCTGATGCAGAGCTCAAGATCTTTGTGACGGCATCGGCCGAAGTGCGTGCCCAGCGCCGGTATGATGAGCTCAAAGAAAAAGGTATGCCGGCAGATTATGCCGACATACTCAAGAATGTTCAGGAGCGTGACTATATCGACTCCCATCGCGAGGTGTCTCCCTTGCGTCAGGCTCCGGATGCCTTGCTATTGGATAATTCCACGATGACCATTGCCGAACAGAACGAGTGGCTGATGCAGCGCTTCAACGAAGCCGTTCAGCATTGAGGTAACACTACATGGTTACCTCAATGTGATGATGGCCGGTGGAGTAGGGGATGACGGTGCCCTCGATGGGTGAACCATCGAGCACAATTCTCTTTACGCCTTTTTGCTGACCGTTGGGATGAATGGTGATGTCGTATTCGGCATCACGGAAACGGCGTGTAACCGTATAGTCACCTGCGGTTTCGGGCAGACAGGGATCAATGCGAATGCCGTCGTAGTCGGGCTTGATGCCAAGTATGAACTCTGAAACGGTGTACCACATCCAGGCGGCTGTACCCGTGAGCCACGAATTCTTGCCTTCGCCCGGACGGAAGGCATCCTTACCAGCTACCATTTGGCAGTTCACGTAAGGCTCAACCTTGTGCAGGGTCTGATATTTCTCTTCAACGTATGAAGGCAGAATCTTGGCGTAGTGGCTCCAGGCATCGTTGCCTCGGCCAGCCAGACACTCGCCGATGATGACCCAAGGATTGTTGTGGCAGAAGATACCGGCGTTCTCTTTGTAGCCTTCGGGATAGCTGGAAATCTCGCCGTATTCGTAAATATACTTGGTAAAGGCGGGATTGTTAAGCACCATACCGTGTTCGCATTCCAGGTATTTCTTGCAGGAGTCGAGCGACTTGGCCACCATACCGTCTTCGGCGCCAATCTCGGCCATCGTACACCAGCCCTGCGACTCGATGAAGATCTTGGCCTCCTCGCATTCGTTACTTCCAATCTTGCGACCATAGAAGTCATAGGCACGGAGGTACCATTCGCCATCCCAGCCATGCTTCTTCACTGCCTCGATCATGGCGTCGACAGCCTTTTGCATGCGGGCTGCTTCATCGAGCTTTCCAATCTTCTCGCAAAGCGTTACGTATTCCTTGCCCGTAACTACGAAGAGTCCTGCAATCATGAGCGATTCTGCTTTCGTGCCTTCGCTGACGTTCTCGGTAGTCTGGAAGCTCTCGTTGGGATCCCATGAGAAGCAGTTCAGGTTGAGGCAGTCGTTCCAGTCGGCACGTCCGATGAGCGGCAGCATGTGAGGGCCGAGGTTGTTGATAACGTGGTTGAGCGATATCTTCAGGTGCTCGAAGAGCGTCACCTCTGTACCCGGCTGGTTGTCGAAGGGCACCATTTCTTCGAGTATGGAGAAGTCACCCGTCTCCTTGATGTAGGCCACGGTACCGAAAATGAGCCAGCAGGGGTCGTCGTTGAAGCCACCGCCAATGTCGTTGTTGCCGCGCTTGGTCAGAGGCTGGTACTGGTGGTAGCAGCCACCGTCGGGGAACTGCGTCGAAGCAATGTCGATGATACGCTGGCGGGCACGCGGCGGAATCTGATGCACGAAACCTACGAGGTCCTGATTGGAGTCGCGGAAACCCATACCACGTCCTACACCACTCTCGAAGAATGAGGCCGAACGCGAGAAGTTGAACGTTACCATGCACTGGTACTGGTTCCAGATGTTCACCATGCGGTCGAGCTTGTCGTTGCCAGTCTTCACCTTATATATATTAAGGAGGGCGTCCCAATATTCGCAGAGCTCTGCGAAGGCCTTGTCTACCTTCTCGGTAGTGTCAAGCTCGCTGATGAGGGCGTGCGCTTTCTCCTTGTTGATGACCTGGGGAGCCTCAAACTTCTTGTCCTGCTCGTTTTCGATGTAGCCAAGTAGGAATACGAAGTCTTTTGACTCGCCCGGAGCCAATGTCACCTCGATGTAGTGCGACGCAATGGGGCTCCAGCCGTGGGCGTGGCTGTTGCGGGGCTTGCCTTCCATCACGGCATCGGGGTTGGCAAACTCATTGTAGAGGCCTACGAAGGTCTCACGGTCGGTGTCGTAGCCCTGCACAGGCACATTGACGTGGTAGAAAGCGTAGTGGTTGCGACGCTCGCGATACTCCGTCTTGTGGTAGATGGTGGCGCCCGAAGGAGAACCTTCGGGAACAGTGGTTTCTATTTCTACCTCACCCGTCGAGAAATTGCGCTGGAAGTTTTCCATGTCGGTGGCGGCATTCCACAGACACCACTCCTCGAACGAGAAGAGCTTCAGGGACTTGGTCTCGGCAGACTCATTCTTCAGCGTCAGCTTCTGCACTTCGGCCCATTTCTTCAGAGGCACAAAGAAGAGCACGCTGGCCTCCACGCCATTCTTCTTACCGGTAATGCGGGTGTAGCTCATGCCGTGGCGGCACTCATAGAAGTCGAGCGGTGTCTTACAGGGCTTCCAGCCGGGATTCCACACCGTGTCGCCATCCTTGATGTAGAAATAGCGTCCGCCATTATCCATCGGCACGTTATTGTAGCGATAGCGGGTAATACGGCGGAACTTGGCATCCTTGTAGAAGCTGTAGCCGCCAGCCGTGTTAGAAATCAGCGAGAAAAAGTCCTCGTTGCCTAAATAGTTGATCCAAGGCCAAGGGGTCTTGGGGTCGGTAATGACATACTCGCGATGCTCATCATCAAAGTGTCCGTATCGTTTTTGTTGTTCCATAGTTAGTATGAATATAAATCTTGTGAATTGTTTCCGATTGCAAAAGTAACTCAAATTTATGGAACTACCAAATAAAATCGTTAAAGTTTCATATTTTCATCAAATGTAGTGGAATCGAGTCAAGAAAAGTTGTTACCTTTGCAGGGTAGTGTTCCACTAAAACTGATAGTAAGATGAAACAAGTATTCATATTCTTAATGTCTATATTGAGCATGACAATGAACGGACAGACGTATTCGTCGTTATGGAAACAGACCGAGGAGGCAGAGAAGAAGGATTTGCCGCGCACCCAGTATGACGTGCTGATGAAGATTGTCGACAAGGCCCAGAAAGAAGGGCAGTACGGACAACTGATGGCCGCCGAACTGGCGGGTAGTCGCGTCATGACCGCCATTGCCCCCGATTCGTTGCAGCCTGCCGTCGACCGTATGGAGGAGCGTTATCGTCAGACTACCGACAAGGCGCTGTCTACTGTCTATGCCGTGGTGCTGCAGAGAATCTATAAGGACAATAGTCAGTTAGAGAAGAGGGAAGACCTGACGGTGACGCTCGATGATGAGATTTGTGGTCGGCTGGCCGCCGTGAAAGCTGCCGATTACAACCCTCTGACGGTCAATGGTTCCGATAGCCGCTGGTTTGACAACGACATGCTCAGTGTGGTGGGCTATGAACTGGAGGACTACCGCACGCTGAACGCTTATTATAACAAGGTGGGCAACCGATTGGCTTCGCTGATGACAGCCCTGGAGCTGGCTCGTCAGGAGCGTCCCAAGGGTGACGTGAAGATGGACGGGAAAGTGCCCTACATCGAAACCTTAGACTCGCTCATCGAACGCTATGGCGACCTGCCGGAATGTGGCGAGGTGGCCATCGAACGCTATAAATACATGGTCCATCATACCGATGCGAAGCCGGAAGTGCTGTGGCAGTATCTGGAGCAGGCATTGGGTCGTTGGGGGGTGTATGGACGTATGAATGAGTTGCGGAATGACCAGACCAACTTGACAACCCCGCAGTTTACTGCCAACCTTGAGGATCGGGTGACTGTTCCCGGTCAGGAGCAGCGGGTGGAGCTCACGTTTCTGCGACATATCGACAAGCTGACTTATCGCGTCTATCGCGTCAAGGTAGACGGAAATACCGACCTGAATCCCGAGGATGACAAGGACTACAGGAAACTGAAGGCGCAGATGGTGAAGACTCCAGAAGTGTCTGAGACACTGACTTTTACCGGCCATCAGACTTACGAGAATTTCAAAGACTCCTTCATGCTGCCGGGGCTTCCCGTTGGCGTGTATCTGATTGAGATGGAGTCCGAGCCCACCTCCATGGTGTCTCGCCGCCTCTACTTCGTCAGCAACGTGCGGACGATGGTGGAAATGCTGCCCGACAACAAGCAGCGCTACGTGGTGGTCAGTGCCATCGACGGACAGCCCCAGAAGGGAGCCACCATCGAACTGAAAGGCTATGTGGGCGGACGTAGTGACCAGCTCATCACCCTAAAGACTGACGACAAGGGCGAGGTGGTCTATCAGTATGAACGCTACCGTCCGTCACGCGTCTATGCCTACACATCGACGGACAAGGCCTGTCCAAGGATGAACGTCTACAACAACTTCTACTACTACGAAGGTAACCAGAACACGATACAGCTCCAGGTGTTCACCGACCGTGCCATCTATCGTCCCGGACAGACGGTGCATGTGGCCGCCATCCACTACGATGCGGTTGAGGGCTTTAAGCATAAGGCGTTGGCGAACAAGGAACTGACGCTGAAGCTCTATGATGCCAACTGGAAGGATGTGGCCGAGCAGACGGTGACAACCGATCAATATGGAACGTGCGCGACCGAGTTCATACTGCCCACCAGCGGCCTTACGGGCTTGTTCCATATTGACTGTCAGTATGGTGGTTGCAGCTTCCGCGTGGAAGAATACAAGCGGCCGACGTTCGAGGTGAAGTTCGACGAGGTGAAGGACAACTACCAGGACGGCGACACGCTTGACGTCAAGGCTAAGGCCAGTTCCTATGCCGGTGTTCCCGTGCAGGAGGCCAAGGTGAAATATAAGGTGGTGCGCCGCCGTTCGATGTGGTGGTGGTCTTGGTGCCGCTCCTACTATTGGGACGACTATGATGCCGTCATCGGTACGTCGACTGCCGATGAGACAGTGGCCGAGGGCGAGACCATGACTGCCAGCGACGGCACGTTCTCCGTCAAGATGCCGATGGTGCTGCCGAAGACCGACTACCCCATGTTCTACAACTTTGTGTGCTCGGCTGACGTGACCGACCAGGCTGGTGAAACCCATCAGAGTCAGCTCTCATTGCCGCTCGGCAATCGTCAGACGGTGCTCACCACCGACATGCCGGCCAAGATACGTGTTGACCAGGTACCGCAGGTGAAGCTTCTTCTGCGCAATGCGGCCGGTAACTATGTTGATGCCCAGGCCCAGTATCGTATCAACGACGGCAAGTGGCAGACGGTGGGCACGGACGCGCCTGTAGAACTGCCTAAGCTGAAGAGCGGCAGACACACGTTGGAGGCTATCTGCATGGGCGATACCCTGCGGCACGACTTCATAGTGTTCGCGCTTGACGATAAGCGGCCTGCCTACAAGACCGACGACTGGTTCTACCAGTCCGATTCTCAGTTCCCCAACGACGGTAGCCCGGTTACCATTCAGGTGGGTTCTTCGGCTCAGGACGTGTATATGGTCTATAGCGTCATCAGTGGCGAACGCGTCCTTGAGAGTGGTGCCGTAGAGCGCTCCAACGAACTCTACAACCGCAAGTGGACCTACAAGGAAGAATACGGTAACGGCCTGCTGCTTACCTTTGCCTGGGTGAAGCAGGGCAAGTACTACTCACATACCGCCACCATCCAGCGCCCACTGCCCGACAAGAAGCTGAAGTTGCAGTGGCAGACCTTCCGCGACCGGCTGACACCCGGCCAGCAGGAGGAGTGGAGCCTGACGGTGAAGAATCCCGACGGAACGCCTGCCAACGCCCAGCTCATGGCCACGCTCTACGACAAGAGCCTTGACCAGATTAAGGCTCATAGCTGGTTGTTCACGCCCTGGCAGAATATTCCTTTGCCCAGTGCGGTTTGGAACACTGGCTCATGGGGCAGCCTGCATTTCAACTGCTTTAAGCGGTATGAGCGGTTGACTGTGCCAATGATTGACTTCTCCCACTTCGACGATTCGTTGTTCCCCCAGCGGTGGATGAGCTACGGGCGACGTGTCGGAGGTACCAGGCTGAGAGGCAAGGCGCTGGCAAGAAGCGTTGGTGCTGGCCTGCAGACTGTGGAAGATGCTGCTGTGTTGCATGAGGTTGTTGTCATGAAGGAAAACGATGCGGTTGCTGCGACTTCGGTGGACGAGTCCTTGCAAGGCCGTATTGGCGGGCTTGACATCCTTTCTGAACCTCCGATGATGAGTAAGGGTGCTGAACAAGAGGCGATACCCGAAATCGCGCTGCGCGAGAACCTGCAGGAGACGGCGTTCTTCTATCCGCAGTTGCAAACGGATGCCGACGGAGCGGTGACGATGAAGTTCACCCTGCCCGAGAGTCTGACCACCTGGCGCTTCATGGGACTGGCCCATACCGCCGACCTCTGCTACGGTTTGCTCGAAGGTGAGGCTGTGGCCAAGAAAGACCTGATGGTGCAGCCCAACATGCCGCGATTCCTGCGTGAGGGCGACCAGGCCACCGTGTCGGCCCGCATCATCAATACCAGCGAGGGCGAGCTCAGCGGAACGGCTTATCTGACGCTTACAGATCCCGAGACCGAGCAGACCGTTTACTCACAGAAGGCGCCATTTACCGTGAAGGCTGGCGAAACGACCAATGTTCAATTCACAATTCTTTGCAAGCAAAGCGAGCAAGCTCGAGCGCACAATGCACAATTAACAATTAATAATTCACTGCTCATTGCGAAGGTGATGGCCACGACCGACAAGTTCAGCGACGGCGAGCAGCATTATCTGCCCATCCTGCCCAACCGCGAGCGCGTCACTGTGACCGTTCCGTTCACGCAGAATGAGCCGGGTACGAAGACCATCGACCTGACGCAGCTGATTCCGGCTAATGTGAAGGGTTCTTCCAAGCTCACCATCGAATATACCAACAACCCTGCGTGGCTGATGATTCAGGCATTGCCCGCCATTGGCCATCCGAACGACGACTGCGCCGTCTGTCAGGCTGCTTCGCTCTATGCCAACAGCCTTGGTAAGCATATCGTTGACCAGGTGCCGCAGGCCAAGACGGTGTTTGAGCAATGGAAGCGAGAACAACAGGGAAGCGAAACTTCCCTGCACTCTCAGCTGGAGAAGAATCAGGAACTGAAAGACCTCGTGCTGAACGAGACGCCGTGGGTGGCCGATGCCGACCGTGAGACCGAACAGCGCCAGCGGCTGGCCGACTTCTTCGACGAGAACCTGATGCAGCAGCGCCTGCAGTCGGCCCTCGACAAGCTGGGTAAGCTGCAGCGTGGCGACGGTTCATGGAGCTGGTGGCCAGAAATGCCAGGCTCTACCTACATGACGATGTCCGTGGCTGAGATGATGGTGCGCCAGAACGCGATGTTAGGCACGCAGGCCGAGACCAAGCAGATGCTCAGTGGTGCCTTCAAGTTCCTTGGCAAGGAAATGGTGGAGATGGTCAAGGAGATGAAGAAGCAGGAGAAGAAAGGCTACAAGCAGTTCTTCCCCGGCAATACGGCCTTGGAATGGCTCTACATCTGCAAGCTCGACGGCCGCCAGTTGCCTGCCAACGTGAAGGAGGCCAACGACTACCTCATCAAGCTCTTGAAGAAAGAGACCAATAACCAGACGATTTACCAGAAAGCCGTGTCGGCCATCATCCTCGATTCACCGCTTTATATCAAGAGCCTGAAGGAGTACACGGTCTACAAGGAGGAGATGGGTCGCTACTACGACACACCGCGTGCCGGCTACTCGTGGCGCGACTATCGCATACCCACTCAGGTGGCAGCCATCGAGGCCATCCAGCGCCTGACGCCCAATGACCAGCAGACGCTCGACGAGATGCGCCGCTGGCTGTTGCAGGAGAAGCGTACCCAGGCTTGGGACACGCCCATCAATAGCGTTGATGCTGTGTATGCCTTTATGGGGCCTATGAGTCCTATGGGCCCAATGGGGCAAAGCCTTATGAGCCCCATGAGCTTGACCCTCTTAAAGCTTGACGCTAAGCCTATCGATGCCCCGAAGCCCACCGCCGGCATTGGCTACGTGAAGACCGCCAAGCCTTATCAGGGCGAGAAGACCTTCACTGCCGAGAAGACCAGCGAGGGCACGTCGTGGGGTGCCGTCTATGCCCAGTTCATGCAGCCCACCAGCGACGTCAAGGATCACGCCAGCGGTGTCAGCGTGAAGCGCGAGATAATCATTGACCATGAACCATTGAAAGTCGGCGATCGCGTCACCGTCCGTCTTACTATCCAGAGCGACCGCGACCTCGACTTCGTGCAGCTGCAGGACAAGCGTGCTGCCTGCATGGAGCCCGTCCGTCAGCTCAGTGGCTACGACTGGCGATTAGGCTGCTATGTGTCGCCTCGCGACAACGTCACGAACTATTACTTCGACCGTCTGCCCAAGGGCAAGCGCGTCATCGAGACTGAATACTTTATTGACCGTGCCGGACAGTACGAGACGGGCACCTGCACCGTGCAGTGCGCCTACGCCTCAGAGTATCGCGGTACTACTCACTCACAAACAATCCAGGTAAAATGAGAAAAGCATTATTCTTAATTCTTTGTTCACTGTCGGTTGGTCCCGTAGGGGCACAGAAGCTGACGATTGACAAACAGACGATAGATATAGGCCGAACGGGTTACGAGGTGCCGGTGACGGCTACCTTTGAGATGAAGAACGAAGGGTCGCGAAAGCTCGTCATTCAGGACGTGAAGCCCGACTGCAATTGCACGAAGGTGGAGTTTCCGAAGGGCGCGATTGAGGCTGGCGGCAAGTTCACCATCCGTATGACCTACGATTCCCGCATGCTCGGCCATTTCTACAAGCAGGCGGCCGTCCTGACGAATGCTTCAAAGGAGCCTGTCTATATCACCATGAAGGGCATGGTCTTGGCAGGGCTGATGGATTACAGCGGCAACTACCCCTACAACTTCAACCTGCTGCTCAGCAAGGCCAACGAACTGGAGTTCGACAATGTGAACAAGGGCGAACAGCGTACCTTTGAGATGGGCATCATGAACAATAGCAGCAACACCGTCATGCAGCCCAACATCCTGCACCTGCCGCCCTATCTTTCGGCGCAGACCTTCCCCGAACGCCTGGAGCCCGGACATAGCGGCAAGATTGTGTTCACACTGAACTCTGACAAGATTCACGACTATGGTCTGACGCAGACCACGGTCTATCTGGCTCAGCAGTTGGGCGAGAAAATCAACAACGAGACGGAGATAGGTGTTTCGGCCGTGCTGCTGCCTCCTGTGCGTCAGGTGGAGAATGCGCCCCAGTTGGTGCTCTCCGACTCCGTACTGGTGCTTGACTTTGGCGGCAAGGCCAAGAAGTCGGGCGAAATTATCGTGGCCAACTCTGGTAAGTCACAGCTCGACATCTCCTCGCTGCAGATGTTCACGCGTGGCCTGAAGGTGACGTTAGGCAAGACCCATTTAGCACCGGCCCAGTCAACGAAGCTGAAGATTACCGGCGAGGCCGAGGAACTGAAGAAAGTCCGCACCGCTCCCCGTGTGCTCATGATTACCAACGACCCCCAGCAGTCCAAGGTCGTTATCACCATTAATAGTATTCTCTGATTCTTTAACTTCTTAACTTCTCTCGCTCGACCTTTGGTCGCTTGGCTTGCCAAGAACTTCTTTAACTTCTCTAACTTCTTTAACTTCTCTAACTTCTTTAACTTCTCAGAAAGAATGGATCACCCCGAAAATAGTGCCGAATTTGCTGGCTTGCAGGTCAACAGTGGCGTCGAACAGCAAAGTATCATCAATCCCTACCTGAAACGCAACCGATTCCGTCGTCGCGAACTCTCTGTCGGCGATATGGTCGAGGGCATCGTCAAGGGCGATGTCACCATCCTGTCGCAGGCCGTGACCCTCATCGAGAGTATCAATCCCGACCATCAGGCGAAGGCGCAGGAGGTCATCAACCGCTGCCTTCCCTATAGCGGCAACTCCGTCCGCGTAGGCATCAGCGGCGTGCCCGGAGCTGGCAAGTCAACCTCTATCGACGAGTTTGGCATCCATGTGCTTAACGAACATGGCGGCAAGTTAGCCGTGCTGGCCATCGACCCCTCCAGCGAGCGTACCAAGGGCAGCATCCTCGGCGATAAGACGCGCATGGAGAAGCTGGCGCAGCACCCTGCCTCGTTCATTCGTCCCAGCCCGTCGGCAGGCTCTCTCGGTGGCGTGGCCCGCAAGACGCGTGAGACCATCATCCTCTGCGAGGCTGCTGGCTTCGACAAGATTTTTGTCGAGACCGTCGGGGTAGGGCAGAGCGAGACGGCCTGTCACTCGATGGTCGACTTCTTCCTGCTCATCCAGGTGGCGGGCACCGGCGACGAGCTGCAGGGCATCAAGCGCGGCATCATGGAAATCTCCGACGGCATCGTCATCAACAAGTGCGACGGCGACAACGTCGACCGCTGTCAGATGGCGGCTACCAACTTCCGCAATGCCCTCCACTTCTTCCCTATGCCCGAAAGCGGCTGGCTGCCTAAGGTGCTCTGCTACAGTGGCTTCTACGGCACGGGTGTGAAGGAAATCTGGGATATGATCTACGAGTATGTGGACTTCGTCAAGCATAATGGCTACTTCGACTACCGTCGTAACGAGCAGGCCAAGTACTGGATGTACGAAAGCATCAACGAGCACTTGAAGTCCTCGTTCTATAATAATAAGGTAGTGAAGGAGCAGCTGCAGCAGGCCGAACAAACGGTGCTTGCAGGACAGAAAACCAGCTTCGTAGCCGCCCAGGATTTGCTGGATTTATATTTTAAAAGCATATAAGAGCCCACCCAAGCCCTCCCGAAGGGAGGGATGTTTAATTACATAAAGGTATCGGAGATAATAAAGGAATATGAAAACCAACGACGCATCCACTATTCAACATCCCTCCCTTCGGGAGGGCTTGGGTGGGCCTTCTGGTGGGCTCATCATCGAAATCGACAACGGCAGTGGCTTCTGCTTCGGCGTAACCACAGCCATTAAGAAAGCAGAAGAGGAGCTGGCAAAGGGCAGCGTCCTCTATTGCTTGGGCGATATTGTGCACAACGGCATGGAGTGTGAGCGTCTGAAGCAGATGGGACTCATCACCATCAACCACGACGAGATGGCCCGTCTGCACAATGTCAAGGTGCTGCTGCGTGCCCACGGAGAGCCCCCCGAAACCTATGAGCTGGCCCGTCGCAACAACATCGAAATCATCGACGCCACCTGCCCCGTTGTGCTGAAGTTGCAGAAAAGAATTAAGGAGCAATACGAAACCCCCAACTCCTCCCCCAAGGGGGAGGCCGGGAGGGGGCTCGTCATCTTCGGCAAGAAAGGTCACGCCGAGGTGCTTGGATTGGTGGGTCAGACTCAGGGCACCGCCATTGTCATCGAGAGCTACGACGAAGTCAAGAAGCTGGACTTCACCCGCGACATCTATCTTTACAGCCAGACCACCAAGTCGCTCGACGAGTTCCATCGTATCATCGAGTACATCCAGCAGCACATCAGCCCGTCGGCCACCTTCAAGAGCTTCGACACCATCTGTCGCTCCGTGGCCAACCGCATGCCCAACATCTCGCAGTTCGCCGCCCGTCACGACCTCATCCTCTTCGTCTGCGGCCGTAAGAGCTCCAACGGCAAGGTGCTCTACAACGAGTGCCGCCGCGTCAATCCCAATACCCACCTCGTAGAAGGTCCCGACGAGATTGACCCCTCCTGGCTACAGGGCGTCGACTCCATCGGCATCTGCGGCGCCACCTCCACCCCCAAGTGGCTCATGGAACAATGCCGCGATGCCATCCAGCATATATAAAAAGTACACAAAAGGGACGGTTCCTTTTGTGTACTTTCTCTTCACCTTTTAAGGCTCCGGCTCGTAGTGAGCGATGGCGTAGGTGTCGAGCGGAGTGCGCTCCTGGTAGGCCTTGCGCTTGCCGTCAATCACCTTGTACTTGGTCTTGATCAGCTGGTAGGCCTGGAAGGTACACTTCTCCTTCAGCATGCGGCTGGTCAGGTCGTCGCCCTTCGCACCCTCGGGACGGAAGCGCAGGTGCACGCCCAAGATGTTCTCGTTCATCTGCTCCACGCCCTTTTCGACGCTGGTGGCGGGCTTGCCCTCGATGGTGGGGTAGAAGGTGCCCAGTCCGTCGAGCTTCACGGGCTGTCCGGTAGCCACCAGGTGGGTCATGCAGTCC
>CADBHI010000026.1 GCA_902794405.1 uncultured Prevotellaceae bacterium | reverse complement strand
CAAGGACTTCACCGTGAAGTTCAAGAACAACGTGAACGAGGGCACCGCTACCGTGATCGTCAACGGTACTGGCAACTTCCGCAGCATCGACCTGGTGAAGACCTTCAAGATTGTGAAGAAGGCTGAGGTGACAGATCCTGAGGCCGTGGATGCTCCGGGCGAGGCAACCGCCATTGCCGCTCCCGTGGCCGGTGGTTCACCCGCCGGCACCGCCTACGACCTTGGCGGTCGCAAGGCTAAGGCCAACCGTAAGGGCGTGGTCATCATCGACGGCAAGCTCGTGCTGAAGAAGTAATCCCAACCCTCCTCTCCCCTCCCATGTAGGGGAGGGGTCCCCTTACCGCTCTCCCCTCCCTTGTAGGGGAGGGGCTGGGGGCGGGGTCAGTAATAAGAAACCAACCCTTACACCCCGCCCCCAGCCCCGCCCCTTAGAGGGGTGGGGAGTTGAGGGAGCTTAGTGACTACCCCGCCCCTGAGGGTTTGGGAGAGTGGCTAAAAAAGCTGCGGACCAATCTACTGACGGGTCCGCAGCTTTTTTTAGAGTTTGCTTTCACCTTCGATATACTGCGACATGAACAGGTGGTCGCCGTCCCAAACGACATAGGTGAAATGACTAATCCAGTCGCCAAGGATCATCATCCGGGCCTTCTTGTCGCCCCGGAGGTAGGGCTGCAGTTGCAGGTCTACCTCGATGTGGCGATGGCCGTAGATAAAGAAGTCGATGTCAGAGTGCTGGCGCTGATACTCCTTGGTATAAAGCACTAAGTGCTCGCGGTCTTCACCCATGTAGGGTGGCTCTTCACCGCCAGGCCGTTTCATTCGCGAATGTTGTGCCCACTTCAAGCCGAACCACATGGCCCAGCGTGGATGGAGCGACGAGAAGGCCCACTGGCAGAAACGGTTATGGAAAATCCACCTGATGACCTTGAAGCCAGGGGCTGGGTCGCCTAAGCCGTCACCGTGGGCCAGAAGGAACAGCTTGCCGTAGAGTTCGACCGTGAGTGGCTTTTTGTGCAGCACCACGCCGCATTCCTTTTCTAAGTAATCGTAGGCCCAGATGTCGTGATTACCGGTGAAGTAGTGTACCTCCACCCCCATGTCGGTTAGTTCGGAGAGCTTGCCGAGGAAGCGCGTATAGCCCTTGGGAACGACGTAGCGCCATTCGTACCAGAAGTCGAACATGTCGCCTAACAGATAGACGGCGGCAGCCTTGTCCTTGATGCTGTCCAAGAACCGTACCAACCGTCGCTCCTGCATCCGGCCGTGGGGTATGGCCCAGGAGCCGAGGTGTGCATCGCTCAGAAAATAGATAGGTTTCATAATCCTTAGTCAAATCCCAATTCAACCCGCGCTTCCTCACTCATCATACTCTGGTCCCATGCGGGTTCGAAAACCAGATTGATGTTGGCCGTACGGATGCCGTCGACACTCTCAATCTTTGTACGGACGTCCTCGACAATGAAGTCGGCTGCCGGACAGTTAGGGGCGGTGAAAGTCATATCCACGTCGACTGTGTCGTCGTGAACGTCAATCTTGTAGATCATCCCGAGGTCGAAAATGTTGACAGGAATCTCGGGGTCATATACCGTCTTCAGTACGTCGACGATATGTTCCTCAATGCGGGTTTTATCCTGTTGTTGCATAGTTGTAAGTTGGTATTATTCTAATGTATGATTCAATCCGTTTTGGGTGAAATGGCGGAGACTATACCTTTCCGCTTTCGTGATAGCTGTAATAGAGACCGTCGGTGACGATAACGTGGTCGAGGAATTTGATGTTCATCAGTTGGCATGCCCTCAGAATACGCTGCGTCAAATCGTCGTCGGCTTTGCTGGGACGGATGCTGCCGCTGGGGTGATTATGGCAGACGGCAAGGATGGTGGCGTTGCAGAGTAGTGCTTCTTTTAGTAAAAGACGTATATCGACTGCCACTTCGGTAATGCCTCCGTGGGCAATGCGCAGTTCCTTGATGAGCCGGTAGTTCTGATTCATCAGTAGCAGCCAGAACTCTTCGGTGTCCAAATCCTGCATCTTGGGATGCATATAATTATATAATAAGGTGGCGGTGCCCAAGTCGGGACGTTCCTGAGGCTTCTCGGCTTGTCGCCGTTTGCCGAGCTCACAGGCAGCAAGAATGGTGATGGCCTTGGCGGGGCCTATGCCGTTGTATTGGCACAGGTCGCGGATGGTGAGCTTGCCAAGGGTGTTCAGGTTGTTTTGGCAGTCGGACAGAATGCGTTTCATCAGGCTGACGGCATCTTCCTTTGTAGAGCCGCTGCCCACGAGGATGGCCAACAGCTCGGCATCGCTGAGAGCCTGAGCCCCCAACCTCTCGAGCCGTTCGCGCGGCCGGTCGTCCTCAGACCATTGGTTGATGTTCAGCCTATCGCTCATTTGTAGAAGTTTTTCTCAAATGCGGTGAATTCGTCTTGTTTGAGCACACAGCGTTTCCACCATGACTCGATAAAGCCAAGACCGTAGCCCATCAGCTGTGTGAAGGCGGCAGGTACGGACAGGAGTCCTACCCATAGGCTGCGGTTGGAGATGGAGGAGTCGACGAAGATGATGGCGCTGTAGAGCAGTAGGGGCAGAAGGCCTCCCCAGGGGATGAGCAACAGGCAGCCGATGACGCCTAATGTGAAAAGGGTAGGCAGCAGGTGGACAAGCTTCATGGTGCCAGGATGACGCTTCTCGAGGTTGATGCGGGCAATGCCGCTGTTGTAGACCTGACGGAAGAACTTTCGGAAATCTGTGCGCCGTTTGTGCCACACCCAGGCATCAGGAAACAGCTGCGGCTTATAACCTGCCTCTACGATGCGGTAGGAAAAGTCGATGTCCTCGCCAAAGCGCATCTTTGAGAAACCGCCGAGTTGCAGGTAAACGTCGCGGCGGATGCCCATGTTGAACGAACGGGGATAGAACTTGTCAAGGGCCCCCCTCGTTCCCCCCGACTGGGGGGATGATCCGCGGATGCCTCCTGTGGTAAAGAACGAAGTCATCGAATAAGAGATGGCCTTCTGCACAGGAGTGAATGACGGATGGGCAGCATCGGGGCCACCCCAGGCTTCGCAAGGAAGTGAAGAGTGATGAGTAAAGATTGAAGAATTAACTGCCGCCAAATAATTAGACGGTAATACGACGTCGGAGTCGAGCACAATCAGCCATTCGCCATTAGCCCGCTCGGCACCGTAGTTGCGACTCTGGCCTGGACCGCTGTTCTCCTTGTAGTAATAATGCAAATCAAGGATGCCTGCATATTTGTCGCAGACATCCTTGCATGGGGTTTTCGAACCGTCTTCAACAATGATGACCTCAAAGTTTTTTAGTGTCTGTGAGCAGAGGCTCTCCAGCAGCTCGTCCACTTCGTCGGGACGATTGAAGACGGGAACGATAATGGAATACTTCAATTCTTCCCTTTTTTTATTCTTCAATTCTAAAATTACTCCTTAGCGCGAGCCAGATAAGAACCGTCGCGGGTGTCGACCTGAATGAGGTCACCCTCGTTGATGAACAGGGGAACGCGAACCTCAACGCCAGTCTCCAGTATGGCAGGCTTCAGAGTGTTGGTGGCGGTGTCGCCTTTGATGCCAGGCTCTGAGTGAGTAACACGCAGGATGGTCTTGACGGGCATCTCAGCATAGAGGATGGTTCCGTCGGTGGTGTCAGAGACAACTTCCACAATGTCGCTCTCCTTCATGAACTCATGACCGATAACGAGCTCGTTGTCGATAGGAATCTGCTCGAAAGTCTCCTGATTCATGAAAATACGGCCAGACTGATCCTCGTAGAGGTACTGGTAGGGGCGGCGCTCGATGACAACGTCCTCAAGCTTTTCACCAATGTTGTAACGACGCTCAAGAACACGACCGTCGGACACATTCTTGACTTTGATATTCATGATGGTGTTACCCTTACCAGGCTTGCGGTGCTGGAAGTCGATGCAAACCCAAATGCCACCGTCCATGCGGATAGCGGTGCCTTTCTTAATGTCTTGTGAATTAATCATTTTTCTTAATAAAATATGTATGTATGTTGGAATTTGGGTGCAAAGGTACGAATAAGTGAGCAAAAAGCAAAATAAAATCGATTTTTTCTTTTGTTTTTTCGAACGAAAGTGCCTTCGGCGTAGCCAAAGGTACGAAAAAAAAGTGAAAAGTGAAAAGTGAAAAGTGAAAAAAATAACGAAAAGTTTGCGTAATTGAAAAGAAATGAGTACTTTTGCACCCCAAATCGACAAATAAGTTAATATTAAATAAAGAAAAAAGCAATGAAGAGAACATTTCAGCCGCACAATCGCCGTCGCGTCAACAAGCACGGTTTCCGTGAGAGAATGGCTACTAAGAATGGACGCCGCGTGTTGGCTTCACGCCGCGCTAAGGGCCGCAAGAAGTTAACTGTTTCTGACGAGCATCACGGAAAGTAATACCGTCTCAGAAAGAAAATGAAAGTTAAACACAGAAAGAAGTAGGGAGAATTCTTTGCTTCTTTCTTTTTTTTTATTACTTTTGCGTTCGAAAACGAGAAGTATTGATGAAAGTAAAGGAATTTTTCGGCAAGTTGTTTGGTTTTTACCTGTGGGGAAACCTGCTGGCAATGGTGTTGGTGATAGCCTTGCTGGGCTTTGGTGTGAAGTATGGACTGGAGATATACACGCATCATGGTGAGGGTATCAAGGTGCCGCAGTTAGAAGGTATGACCATGGATAATGCACGGTTGCTCGTAGCAGAGACTGGTCTGGAAATCATGGTGACTGACTCTGGTTACAACAAGCGATTGCCGGCAAATTGCGTTTTGGCGCAGTCTCCTGGAGCAGGAATGGAGGTGAAGGCGGGGCACGTGATTTATGTGACGGTGAATTCGCCGTCGTCGCCAACGTTTGCCATTCCTGACGTGATAGATAACAGCAGTTATCGCGAGGCGGAGGCAAAGCTCATGGCCTTGGGATTCAAACTGCTGCCGCCGAAACGTGTTCTTGGAGAGAAGGACTGGGTATACGGCATTATAAGCCGTGGACGCCCATTGAATACTGGGGACCATGTGTCGATAGATGTACCGCTGACGCTGATCATCGGCAATGGCCGTTACGGCGAGGACGAGGACATTGACTATGTGGACGATTACATGTATCCTGAGGAGCATCCAGATGACGATGTGGACGAGTTCCAGGAAGTGGATGCCCCGAGTCGTCCCTCTGCTGCCGAGCAGCTTGGAAAACCTGACAATGCGTATGATGAATAGTGAGGACGAACTAATATACGGTGAGGCGGAGTTGGAAGAGGACGACGCCCAAACACTATACGAGCATTTCAGAATGGAGGTGGACAGGGGGCAAGAACCGCTGCGCATTGACCGTTATCTGGCAGACCATTTGCCACATGTGACTCGTAACCGTATACAGCAAGCCGCCGATGCAGGATTCATTCATGTGGGTAACCGTCCTGTGAAGAGTAACTATAAGGTGAGACCTGGCGACGTGGTGACGCTGATGATGGACCGTCCGCACTACGACACGACCATAGAACCCGAGGACATTCCGATAGACGTGGTGTATGAGGACGACCAGCTGATGGTTATTAACAAAGAGGCGGGAATGGTGGTGCATCCTGGTGTCGGCAACTTTCACGGAACGCTGGTGAACGCCATTGCATGGCATCTGCGCGAACTGCCGACATACGACCCGAACGATCCCAGCGTGGGTCTGGTACATCGTATTGACAAAGATACCAGCGGACTGTTGGTGGTGGCGAAGACGCCAGAGGCAAAGACCCATCTGGGGAAACAGTTCTTTGACCATGATACGCACCGTACCTACAATGCCTTGGTGTGGGGACACTTCACCGAGGACGAAGGACGCATAGAGGGTAACATCGGTCGTGACCCTCGTGACCGTCAGCGAATGGCGGTATTTGCCCCAGACTCGGAAGTGGGGAAACCCGCAGTCACCCATTGGCGTGTGATGGAACGCTACGGCTATACCACGCTGGTGGAGTGCCGATTAGAAACGGGACGTACGCATCAGATCCGTGCCCACATGAAGCACATCGGCCATCCGCTCTTCTGTGATGAACGCTATGGCGGAACCGAGATCCTGCGGGGTGAACGTTCCAGCACCTATAAGGCGTTTGTCCAAAACTGTTTCAAGCTATGTCCGCGGCAGATGCTTCACGCACGGACTTTAGGCTTTGTCCACCCAGTAACTGGACAGCAGATGGATTTTACTTCGGAACTGCCCGCTGATATGGCGGCAGTCATTGACAAATGGAGAATTTATATAAAAGGTAATACGAATAATACACTATGAAGAATTTGAAAAGAAACATTGCCATCGTTTGTGGTGGCGATTCTTCCGAGCACGATGTCTCGCTGCGCTCGGCACAAGGTCTATATTCCTTTTTCGACAAGGAACGCTATAATGTCTATATTGTAGATATAAGGGGACAGGACTGGCATGTGGAGCTACCCGGTGGGGTGACGGCACCAATAGACCGTAACGACTTCTCGTTCATGGAGGACGGAAAGGCGAAATTGTTTGACTATGCCTATATCACTATCCACGGTACACCTGGAGAAAATGGTTTGTTGCAGGGCTATTTCGATCTGATAGACCTGCCCTACAGCACCAGCGGCGTACTTGTCGAGGCTATGACGTTCGACAAGTTTGTGCTCAACCAGTATCTGAAGGGTTATGGCGTCAGCGTAGCCGACTCTATGCTGATCCGTCAGGGATACGAGGAACTGGTCAGCGACGACGTGATAGAGGAGCGTATCGGCATGCCTTGTTTTGTGAAGCCCGCCGCCGACGGTAGCAGCTTCGGCGTGTCCAAAGTGAAGAATAAGGACCAGCTGGCACCTGCCATCCGCAAGGCCATGCTCGAAAGTCCGGAGATTATGGTTGAGTCGTTCTTAGAAGGCACCGAGATTACGCAGGGTATATATAAGACGCGCGATAAGGCTGTCCTGTTTCCCATCACCGAAGTGGTGTCTTCGAACGAATTCTTCGACTATGATGCCAAGTATAACGGACAAGTTCAAGAGATAACTCCCGCCCGACTGGCGCCAGAAGTTGCCGAACGTGTGGGCAAGATTACCAGCCACATCTACGACATCCTCCATTGCAACGGCATCATCCGCATTGACTATATCATTTCTAAGGAAGGTAAAATCTCTATGCTTGAGGTGAACACTACGCCGGGCATGACCGTTACCAGCTTTATTCCCCAGCAGGTACGTGCTGCCGGCCTCCAGATGAAAGATGTACTGACAGACATTGTTGAGAACCAATTCACATAAAGATAAAACTATGGACAACGACTTGAGATCCTTTGACGCCATCCGGCCGTTTGAGCCCGAGGAACTGCCGGAGGTTTACGACCGGCTCATGAATGACCCGCAGTTCTTGAAGATAGTAGCTTTCCTGTACCCTGGGGTGCCTCCCGAGGCTATTTCAGCGAAGATGCATGCGCAGAAGACGAACCTTGACTTCCAGAAGGCCTTCTGCTATGAGTTCCTGAAGGATTTACTATCCAAGGCTTCGACAGGGTGCGACATGGATGTAGAGTCAATCGATATCAACGGACGTTACACGTTTGTGTCCAATCATCGCGACATTGTGCTCGATTCGGCGCTGCTCGACAAGCTGCTCTTTGATTTGGGCTTCACGACGACTTGTGAAATAGCCATTGGCGACAACCTGCTGGCAGCACCTTGGATTAAGGATTTGGTGAGAATCAACAAGTCGTTTATTGTAGAACGCTCTCCTGGTATCCGCGAGATGCTGGCTTCGAGCAAGCGGATGTCTAACTATATGCATTATGTCATTGGCCGGAAGAAGGATAATATTTGGATTGCTCAGCGTGAAGGACGTGCGAAGGATAGTAATGACCGTACGCAAGCCAGTTTGCTGAAGATGATGGCGATGGGTGGCGAAGGAACGGTAGTGGAACGGCTGATGCAATTACATATTGTGCCATTGGCCATTAGCTACGAATACGACCCCTGCGACTTCCTGAAGGCAGAAGAGATGCAGCTGGTACGTGACGTTGAAGGCTGGAAGAAGTCGAAGGCCGACGATATACGGTCTATGAAAACGGGTATTCTGGGATATAAAGGTCGCATTCACTATCATTGTGCTCCGTGTATTGACGAGATGCTCCGTAATTTGGATCCTGCTACGCCTAAGACGGAGCTGTTCGACCTGATAGCCGCCCATATCGACTCACAGATACATCGTCATTATGCCATCTATCCAAACAACATTGTGGCATTGGACATGCTGCAGGGTACGCCTCGCGACCGTTCGAAGGCTACTCCTGAGCAATGGGACCGTTTCGAACAGTATCTTGAACAGCAGTTGTCGAAGATAACCATTGAAGGTCGTGACGAGGCGTTCCTGAGGGAGCGTATGCTGACCATGTATGCCAACCCCCTGATTAACCATAATGCCGTAAGATAATGGGAAAGGCTGCGATGACGAGGACTTTATGTTGTCTGACTTTTCTGGTGCTGTTGTTGGTGTTTGGCAGTTGTGAGCAGGATGTCTATGACAAGGGCGACGGCACATATTCCTATATGCGAGCCGACTTTGTGGAGGCATTTGTAGGTAGCGACTGCAATGTGAAATATGTCATTACCGACGATGGACAACGGCTCAACCTGACAACTCCCGTGAATAAGAATTGGATCCAGAAGGCCGACACCGTGTATCGAGCTGTGCTATACTATAATAATAGTGGTGGAACAACGGTTGAGCCGATAGGATTGAGTCGAATTTCCACTCTCTCGGTGAAGCGTGATGCCATTGTGGCGGAGGGGTTGAAGACCGACCCTCTTGATGTGGAGTCTATCTGGCTCAGCCCTAACAAGAAATATCTGAATCTGGGACTCCTCCTGAAATCGGGCAACATTGCCGAAGGTCAGCAGATTCAAACAATAGCTATTGTGCTGAGCGATGTCAAGGTCTATGACGATAGTACTCGTACAAGCGATCTGTTGCTCTCTCATTGGCAGGGAGATGTGCCCCAATACTACACACAGCGTGCATACCTTAGCCTGTCGCTGGCCGACATGCTGTCCGACACAATAAATATCCGGGTGAATACCTATGATGGTATCATCACCCGGAAATTCTATATCAAGTAAAGGGTTTTCTTACAGCGCCTCCAGCATACGCTTCAGGACCACCGAGCACGAAATCTCGCGGTTGGCGGCTTCAGGAATGACGATGCTATTGGGGCTTTCAATGACGTCGTCTGTCACAATCAGTCCGCGACGTACGGGCAGACAGTGCATGAACTTACCGTTGTTCGTCCATGACATGTGCTCCGTGTCCACCGTCCACGACATATCCTTCGACGTAATCTTGCCGTAGTCCTCAGGGTTGGTCACACCAGGGTTGGACCAGTTCTTGGCATAGATGAAGTCAGCACCCTCGAAAGCCTTTCGCTGGTCATACTCTACGCGCGCGTTTCCTATATATTTAGGATCAAGCTCGTAGCCCTTGGGATGAGTGATAACGAAGTCCACATCGGCAGCCAGCATCCATTGGGCAAACGAGTTGGGTACAGCCTGCGGCAGGGCGCGGCAGTGGGGAGCCCACGTCAGCACCACCTTCGGACGCTCCACTTGCTTATATTCCTCAATCGTAATCAGGTCGGCAAATGCCTGCAACGGATGCACCGTCGCCGTTTCCATGGCAAACACGGGGCGGCCTGAGTACTTGACGAATTGGTTGACCACCGTCTCGGCGTAGTCATACTCGCGGTCTGTGAGTCCTGCAAACGAGCGCACACCGATGATGTCGCAGTAGCAGCCCATCACGGGAATGGCCTCTAAAAGATGTTCACTCTTGTCTCCGTCCATGATAACGCCGCGCTCCGTCTCTAATTTCCAGGCGCCAGCGTTCACGTCGAGCACGATCACGTTCATGCCGAGGTTCATCGCAGCCTTCTGTGTCGACAGTCGCGTACGCAGCGAGTTGTTGAAGAATATCATCATCAGCGTCTTGTTCTTGCCTAAATGCTGATACTTGTAGCGGTCGTTCTTGATTTCCTGTGCTTCGGCCAGTGCCTTCTCTAAAGGCCCTATATCGCCGACGTTCATAAATGTTCTCATAACGTATTCAATATTTGTTGTTTATTTTAGTGATTATATGCAATAGCGTATGCCCGCATCTGCTTCACCATGGCCAACAGACCGTTGGAGCGGGTAGGGGAGAGGTGCTCCCTCAGGCCAATCCTGCTGATGAAATAGAGGTCGGCATCAAGAATCTCCTGGGGCGTATGGCCCGACAGCACACGGATGAGCAGCGTCACAATGCCCTTCACGATGAGGGCGTCGCTCTCGGCCCTGAAGTTGATGACGCCGTCCTCATAGTCCGCCTGCAACCACACACGGCTCTGACAGCCGTCAATCAGGTTCTGCTCAGTCTTGTACTGCTCGGGTAGCGGCTCCTGGTCGCTTCCCAAGTCTATCAGCAGCTGATACTTGTCCATCCAGTCGTCGAAGCTGGAGAACTCCTCAATAATCTCGTCTTGTATTTCGTTAATTGTTTCCATTGTCATTTACCAGTTTAAACAGTTTGTCGCTCGGGCGAACCTTGCCCGTGACGGCTATCGACACGCGGGTGCCCTGCTGGGCCACCTCCACCGGGCCGTTGTCGTCGTGTATCTCGTTGGCGGTGACATACATCACGCCGGTCGTCGGACCTGTTATCAGCATGCGGTCGCCTACCTCGAAGGTGGTGGCTTCAACAGTGAACTCCGCCACGCCGAGCTTAGAGTAGTATTTCGTGCCCTTGCCCACGTAGACCTTGCGTTCGGTGGCGTTCGAGCCGTAGTTCTTGTTCCACTCGCCCATCAGCTGCCCTTGGTAGTAGCCGTCCCAGAAACCGCGGTTGAAGACCGTCGCCAGTCTTGCGTCCCACTCGTCCTTGCGCTCCTGCGTAAACGTGCCGTCGACCACGGCCTGGATAGCCTCCTTGTAGCACTTCACCACGGTGTAGACGTATTCCGGGCCGCGGGCACGGCCTTCAATCTTAAACACCCGCACGCCTGCATACATCATCTTGTCAATGAAGCGCACCGTCTTCAGGTCCTTCGGACTCATGATATACTTGTTGTCAATCTCCAGTTCGTACCCCGTCTCGTTGTCAGTCACCGTATAGCTGCGGCGGCAAACCTGTATGCACTCGCCGCGATTCGCCGAGCGGTTCGCAGCGTCCAGGCTCATGTAGCACTTGCCACTGATGGCCATGCAAAGCGCACCGTGACAAAACATCTCGATACGAATCTGATTTCCGCCGGGGCCGCAAACATGGTCCTCGCACACCTGGCGATAAATCTCGGCCACCTGCTCCATCCTCAGCTCACGGGCCAGCACCACCACGTCGGCAAACTGGGCATAGAACTTCAGCGCCTCGATATTCGAAATGTTCAACTGTGTCGACAAGTGTACCTCCTGTCCCACCTTACGGCAATAGGTCATCACCGCCACGTCCGAGGCAATGACGGCCGAGATGCCCGCCTCTTTGGCCGCATCGATAATCTCGTGCATCAGGGGGATGTCCTCGCCGTAGATGATGGTATTCACGGTGAGGTAGCTCTTAATGCCGTGTTCGTCGCATTGCCGTGCTATGTCGCGTAGGTCATGAATCGTGAACGTCGAGGCCGAGTGAGCCCTCATGTTCAGCTTCTCAATGCCAAAATAAATGCTGTCGGCACCTGCCTGAATAGCTGCTGCCAACGACTCCCGCGACCCTACTGGCGCCATAATTTCAAAATCCTTTATATTCATATTACTACTTACTCCTCATCTCCTTACTCCTTACTCCATATTACTACTTACTCCTCATCTCCTTACTCCTTACTCCATATTACTACTTACTCCTCATCTCCTTACTCCTTACTCCATATTACTACAACCTCACTCCCACCGACAACCGAGCGTAAGCATCATAGATATTCACCTTGTTGCTATCCTTCCGGTAATTGAAATTGTTGAACTGCGACTGAATACCAATGAAATAGTTGCTCCAGTTGTATGCTATACCTAATCGAACATCAACATTCAAACGAAGCCAGCTGTAGTCAGTCTCACTACCCGCCTCACCATAATACACATCGTCACCCTCCTTATACATCATAGCAGGCTTATACCGCTTACCGTTTGCCCACAACCTCGTCTCCGGGTCATACTTCCCGTAGTTGTCCGTATCCTCCTTCGGCGACAAGTCAAAGTTACAGTCATACTTATACACCTTCACCCTGTTATACACGCTCACCGTAGGCATCGCCATCAAGTTCAGCACCAACCCCCGCAGCGGCACCCAGTTGTAACCATATCCCACACCAATATTCCCCTGGTGAACCTTGATCCTACCAGTACCACCACTAAGAAGCACATAAGCAACATTACCCTCAGAATAGTCCATCGACGACTGATACCACGTCGCACCCAGCAACAGCGAACCGGCCGACCGCCGCTGAATCACCGACTGATTATAAGCCGCAGCCTGAGAATACCGCCGACCATTCAGCACCCAGTAACCATTCACATACACCGAACGAATCCATACCGGAGTCGCCATCACCGTGTCCAAAGAATAATCCTCAACCTTCTTCCCACCCTTGAAGTCACTACCCAATAGCGTCACGTCGCTCGTGTTGAAACGCCGCAGACGGAAGTTCAAACCATAACGAGCCCCCGTCGTACTAATCGAATAATACCGACCCGCATTCTTCGTCAGAGACTTCGACAAACCAATACCAGTACCTCGGTAACCCACCCAGATACCAACCGACGAAGCTATCGGAGGTTCAAAACACATCTGCCAGTCCGACGATTCATCCGTGCCCGGATAGTCTATATGGTTCCAGCAGTCAGCATCCACCATGTTCTCCTTATACCGAGCAATCACCCGCCAAGGCTTCGCCGGCACCTCAATATAACCCGGATCCACCTTCTTCCGAGCCTTCTCATCCAAAAACACCTGCAACCTATGAACCAAGTCCAACAACGACCGCTTCTTCGACAATCCTTCCACACTTCCACTATCCACCATCCACCTTCCACTATCCACACCTACACTATCCACCATTGTTTGAGCCGTAGCGCTTAGCGAGAACAGCAGACAGCAGATAATCATTCTTCCTACCATAGTTGATTAGATATTTATCATGTTTTTTTGACAATAAGCAAAAGATTGGTTCAAATTATAAGCGGATGCCAACACTACCTAAAAACCAGCGACCCTGCTGGGGTATGATATTGGTATTCATACCACTGCGGTGATATCGGGTGCCCAGAACATTGTGGACGTTCAGGCCGAGGGTCACAGGACCGAACGTATATTCTCCACCGATGTTGAGGATGGCACGGGCTGCCATCTCCTTCCGCATCACCAGCTCCGACGCATCTGTCAACGCCCTTTGCCAGGCGTTCTCATATTCTTCCAACATTCCTTTTTCCGCATAGTCAAGTGCCTCAATCGCGTCAGCCATCGTGGCAATTAGCCTTTCTATGTTTGTGTTATACGACGTCTGTTTGCTCTCAAAAAGCATATGCGTGTGAAGCTTTAACCTTCGGGTTGCCTGCCATCCAACCACAAGGTTCGACATCACCGTAGGCGTGTTGTTGTTGGCATTGATGGAGGAGGAGTATTGGTCGGTGAATTCTTTAGACAACCCCAGCTCCATAAGGTCGATGAGGTTCGACTTGAAGGTGTGTGTCCACGTAAGGTTCCAGTTGGCCGTGAACTTGGGTTGTTTGTAGCTGGCCATGAGTTCCACTCCACAAGTCTGATTCCTAACGTCATTCTTGTAGTAAGTGATGGTGGTCTGGATCAGATCTTCAGCTCGGTTGTAGAAACCGTTGACTTCCCAATTCAGCCCCTTCATCCAGTTGGTGCCGGCAAAGGAAAGCTGGAAAGAGTGGACACGTTCGGGAGAAAGACTTAAATATTGCATAGCCCCATCTGCCAAAAGTGCCGACATCAGATTGGCTTTTCGGTAGATGTAAGGTGCATCAACAAACGACTTGGAATAGCTCATTTTAACATTCCATTTAGGGCGCAGCAGTATGAGGGCTAAGCGTGGCGACAGTTCGTTGACCTTCGTGTCGTCGTAACGTATCTTGTGGTCGAAACGTAAGCCGGCGTTCGTAATGATTGAAAAGCGACGAGAGAAAAGTGAAATGTCCCACTGGTGCTTCAGCTGCAGGTAGGCGTTGCCGCTATCCTCCTGGCCATTGCCGGCATTACGGATCTCTGGGGTCTCCTCGAAAGTGTATACATAGTTGTAACCAATTTGGTAGCGGATGTCATCGAGCTGGAAGTGGCCGTACTCTACTCCGAAGCCGATGTTGCCTTTGTGGTTGCTACCTAAAGTGTAGGAATGGTTGCCTTTCAGGTGGAAACCGTAGTCTTGTTCCTGACCGTTGACATAACGGAAGATACCGCCATTTTTGGAAAATGTCTCCAGCATGTTGCCGGGCATAATGATAAACGTGACCAGCAAAGGCATCGGCTCGTCGTTGATTACCTGATAGCGTGTGACGTCGGCATTATCGTATGTGGCGGAGGCTTTCCAGTCAAAATCGAACATGTTCCATTGGTAGCTTAGGTCGGCATGGTGGGAATTGACAGTGAAGGAGGGCGATAAACCGTTAAAGGTGCGGTATTTGTCGTGGTCGTAAGAGAGAGCCAGTGGCGTAAGGGTAAAGGGGGCAATGACTTGCGAGAAGTGGGAGTCGTACATGAACTGTAGCCCCTTGAAGCTTAATTGCATGCCGAAATCGTGGGAAGGATGTTCTCCTATTCGTCCTATGCGGATTTGATCGACAGGCATGGTGAAATCACTCTCGTTCGTGCGCTCGTTAGTGACGTCGTACTTTTCTCCGCTATTGCGATAGAGGCTGCCCCAGATCAGCATGTCGACATCGAAATAGCGCTTGCCAAAGAGGGCATCGGCTTTCAACTGGCCGTGGTTGCCAGCTGCTGCTTTCGCGTGGAGACCGTCAATGTCGCCTCCCTGTTTGGTGATGATGTTGACAACGGCAGTGAGGGCGACGCCGCCGTAGAGTGACGATGCAGGGCCGCGCAGCACTTCAATCTGCTTCACCTTCTCTAAGGAGATACTGAAGTCGGGAGCGGCAGTGTTAGTGGCATAGCTGTTCAGGCGGTGACCATTGAGCATGATGAGAATCTTTTCCTGGGTGTTGTTGTAGATGCCTCGCATAGCGATGTTAATGTCGTCGTCGCAGTCGATGAGACTCATGCCTGGCACATAGGCGGCAAGCACTTCCTGGAGGTTTCGTGCCCCACTGTTCTCTATCATTTCTGCTGTGATGAGAGTTGTGGGTACGGGTACTTCGGCTAAACTCTCAGCCTGACTGGAAGCAGTGGTGATAGTGGCGGTCATACCGGCCTTGATATTGTTGACGATGTCGGCAAATGTCGCTGGATCGCCAGACGACGGGCTATAGTAGGGGTTCTCCTGCAACATCAGTGAGGCGTAGTGTTCAGTCTTTTCCTTATCGAATCGGGCCAGATAGCAGAGGGCAATGAGGCGGAGCGCGTTCTGGTGCAGATTGTCATGGAAAGAGCTGAGATTCTGTAATAACGTATCGCGAGCCTGTTCTATTCGTCCTATCTGGTAGTCGTTCTCAGCCTGAGTGTATATGTCACGCATCTCAGTATCAATCTGGGCGTGTGCCACACAGCTGCAGAAAACAAGTAGTAATATGTAAATACTCTTTCTCATTCAGTTATATTGATTTGTTCTTGGGTAACGTGATGGTGAACTCTGTGTATTCATTCTTGACACTTGCCACGCTGATGTCGCCGTTGTGGTTCTGTATAATCTCGCGACTCTGGTATAAGCCTATGCCCGCTGCTTCACTGGTGGTCTTTGTAGTAAAGAATGGGTTGAAAATCTTGTCACGGATGGTCTCTTCTATACCGATGCCATTGTCACGAATCTTCAGGATGTATTGATCTTCAGCTATAGTTGCTGTAAGCGTTACTTCAGGGGCGTAATTCTCCACCTTTTGTGCTTTCTTGATTACGGCATAAACGGCGTTGTGCAACAGATTCATGATGGCCTTGTTGAGCGTGGCGGGATTGCCGTACAAGGGCATTGTGCTGTCAGGCAGGGTAAATGCTGTTTGAATATGATACTGCTCTTTCTCTTTGGCGAAATAGTTATTGAGCATCTCCTCATTCTGTCGAAGCACAGGCAAGAGGTAAGTATTAACAAATCCGCCTGTCCGGTCTTTCAACATTTCTTCCATAGCCTTGAGGGTACGGGTGGTGTTTTGGCCATATTGATTGACACTATGTAGATTTTCTGTCAGCATGTTAAGTATATCCAGCGTGTCTTCATAGTCATCCTCCTTGATGATAACCTGACCATTGGCCTTCACCGTATCTTCGTTGTTGATGTTCTCCTTCATGTCTTTCAATAGATCGTTGGACATCTTGGAGAAATTGATGATATAGTTCATGGGGTTCAAGATTCGGTCGATGAGTCCCTCAGTCAGTTTACCCACCGTTGCCATCTTTTCCTGACGTATCAGTTCGTCTTGTGCGTTACGGAGGTCGGCGGTGCGTTCTTTGACAATCTGCTCCAATTTGATTTTCTCCCTTTCCAACCGTTTCAAACGGTAGCGGAAAAGCAGATAGAAAATGTAGGCCAGGATGATGAAGTAGAGTAGCACCATATACCAGCGCATCAGCAGCGGATAGGCAATACTGAAATCTATGGAGGCCACCTCCGATAGCTCTCCATTGGCTAACTTGGCCTGTACGCTAAGTGTGAACGAGCCGGATGGCAGGTTATGGAATTCCACATCCTGCTTATCAGTCCAAGCGCTCCATTGACCATTAGCGGCCAATATGCTCTGGTTTTCCAACTTGTAGCGGTATAGGGTTTTGCCTGAGAGCGGCGCATAGTCAAGGGCATAGAAGAAATGCAGATTTCCCTCACCGCTTTTTATCTTCTGCAACTCGTTGGGCATGTGGCCATAGCCTCCCCACAGCACGCTGTCGCGCCCTAAGACGATGGAGCGGATGCGCACGTTTCGGCTGTCGGTGAGTGCAGCAAGCTCCTTTTTGTCGGTATCGATAATGGCAATGATTTCGTCACCGCCAATCCAGACTTGGCCGCCATACCGATACTGAGCTTTTACCTCGATGTCGCTGACGGGCGTGTACAGATGGCGGGACAAGTCGGCAATAGGCTCTTTGTCGTTAACATGATTCGTGGAGTCTGACGTGCTGGTCTGGCCTGGAGCAGTACCTTTAGTATTGCCGTGAACGTTCTTTAACCAGAGACTACCGTGAGCGTCCTTGCTGATTTGTGTTACCAATGGCAGGTTGTCCACCAGCCGTACCTTGCCCGCCTGATAGCAGTAAACACCGTCGGGCTCTCCGGCATACACCTTGTCACCATCAACCAGCATAGCAGTGGTGGCTTTAGAGGTCAGTTTGCTGACATTGCCGCTATGTGCAATCTTGTAGATGCCGCTGGAAGTGGCGGCAAGCAGTCCATCATGGCTTTGACTCAACGACCAACAGATATTGTTGATGTCGGATATGCGATGACACTGCCGCGAAGCGATGCTGAATAGTCCGTTGGTGCCTCCTACGTATATCTTGTCGTTAAAGGCTGTGATGGCATTCACCTCGCCTGTGAGTCCGTCCTTGGGTAGGAAGTAACTGTAGACAGAAGGGATTTCAAGAGCAAATATACCGTGGGATGTGACACCCCAGAGAATACCGTGACCGTCGTAGACTACGTAAGCCACCTGGTTGGAACAAAGTCCGTTATCCTCTGTGATTGTATAGAGTTCGTTGCCTTGGTCGTCAGCAATAATCAGGCCTCTGTTTTTCTTTACGATGACTTGAATCGTTCCGTTATTGGGCAGGTCGATGATTTCGGTCTGGGTAATGTCATCCAGTATTGCTCGTTCGTCACCCTCTTCCAAAGCCTGTATAGAGATGATGTCGGAATCGATGCCGGGATTGAATTTGGCATTCGTGTGTTTCTTGAGCGATATGATGTTGTCTTTGATTTCATAGATATTGTTGTCGCTGGCAACGAACTGCAGTGAGCCGTCGTCCTCAAAGATTTCCATCACTTCGCCTTTGAACTGCCCGCTTCCGTTTTGTCCCAACTGCTCCATAAACAATTCACCATTGTCTCGTGTCTTTAGACGTGCGATGAAATCGTAGCCGCCTACCCAAACAGTGTTCTTGCTATCGCGAAAGACTACTGTGACTCGGCTGATATCAGGTGAGTAGATGATGCGCCACTGGGCTCGGTCGTAATAGAGCAGTCCTTCGAAGTTAGCCACGAACAGCGTGCCGTCCTCTCCAATTTCCAAATCGTAGCAACGGTTATGTCCGCCATATTCTACTGCCGAATAGTTGCGGATAAGAGGAATGCCTTGGGCGTGAAGGGTGAAGATTGAAGGGTGAAGGGTGAGGAAGGCTGCGCACAGCAAAAGCCGCAGCACATTTCTCATACGGATATGTAGTATCATCGCTTTCATCGTCTTCAATTTTCAGTTTTCAATTTCCTATATGGTATTCCCTTCCCCACATAGTAGTTCCATTCCTCTTGAGTAAAATTGCGCTTTACATTCTGACGTAGTCGCTGGGTTATCTTTGGTAATGAGATGAGATATTCAGTGACGGTGCCGTTGTGCTCGCCAGTCCAGATGTAATCCATGTCTTTGCTGAAAGTGAAACCGTTAAGCCAGCTGTTGGACTGGAACAGCGTGATGGGCTTGATCTGTGCGTCGGTTGTGTTCCAAGTTAGTAGTCTGCCGTCGAAACTCGACGAGTAGAGACGGTATGCGTCAAACTCCAACTTTGTTACTTGCGAGAGGTGCTCCACGAGTTTGTATGCCTTGCCGTTTCCATCAATGAGCCATATAGTGCCGTCGGCCATACCGTAGGCTGTAAGGCGATTGCTGTTTTGGGTAAAGGCGGTGACCTGACCAGACACAGGAACCTTTTCGTTTGTGATATCGTCAAGACTGTTAACCAGGTGCATGCGTCCTTGGTTGTCGAAGAGCAGGGGTTTGTTGTTACGCTTGCCTGTGCTGATGACACGGAAATTGAGGTGTCGTGTACTGATGACTTTTTCTGTGGCCACATCAAACATGGCCGCACTGTTTTCACCCACAATCAGTAATTGTTTTCCCTCGTTCATGCTTTGCAGACTGAAGGGACGGTTGATATTTTCCAAGAAGATGACACGTGTCTGGTTGTTGTCGGCAACCACTAAATGGCCAGTATGGCTGATGGCGTAGTCTTTACCGTTTTTAGCAGCAAACCCATCTCTGAAGCAGTATTGCCTGTCGCTCATCAGCCGCTTCGTATGCAATTGGGTGCCTTGTAGATCGTGGCTAAAGATTTCTCCGTAGGTGCTTGTTGTCAGCAGATGGTTGTCCTTGGGCGATATCTTTGTGCATGAAACGCTGCCGTTGTGGACACCGAAATTCCGTCGGCCACCAGCCGACTGGGTCAGTGCCTGGAATACGGCAGGGATAAAGAGGTCGCCACCGTAGTCGCTCGTATAGAGGTATGATGCGTAGGCCAGCATATTGCCTAATTCCGTATCGCCAGCTTGGTAGACAGAGTAGGACTGCGCACCAAGATTTCGTCCTAAGGAGATATAGTTCAGCGTGTCAGCCACCAATTTCGCATGCTCTGCCTGTCGGCGCTGCTCGTCTGCTTCGACACGCTGCTGTTCAGCCATCTGGTAGGCATTCTTCGCCTCTTGTGCAGACATTTCCGCTACTCCCTGCGCCTCAATGGCTTTCTTTCTCTCGGCCTCTGAGCGAAACGTCATTTCCTGCGCAATCTCCGACTGTCGGATGGCTTCTTTACTTCGCTCCTCTGCAAGGATCTCCTGACCGTAGGCAATCTGCTCCATCTGTTTGCTTACACGCCTGTCAACGGACGATAGCTTCACCTGCTCTTTAAGCTCGCTGATCTGCGACCCCAACTCGTTGATGCGCTTCTCGTCGGTATGGCGTATATACATTGCCGCTGCTACAGCCAACAGCAGCAGGACGCCCATACAACCGATGATGATATAGTGTTTTTTCAATTTCTCGTAATTTGACTTCAAAGGTACACATTATTTCTCAATAATACATAAACCTCGACTAATTTAACATATTTTTCTCTGTTTTCTTGTTCGTTTCAATATTATTCCCTATCTTTGCAACTCAACTGTGAAAGATGACAACATGGGAAATAGGAAAATAATATTCATACTCGCAGCTACGCTGGCCTCGCTTTGCTATGGACAGACAGTGAGGCAAGACACCATCGTTCGCGTGGGCTATTCGAAGATCGGCGCGGAGATGGTGGCGGGGGCCATCGACAAGGTGACGGAGGAACGAATGAACAAGGGACTGATCACCTCGTCGCTCGATGCGCTGAGCGGACAGGCGGCGGGCGTGCAGGTGACGAACAGCGGCAACCAGGAGGCGATGGTGTCGGCGGTGCGCGTCAGAGGCACTACGTCGCTGACGGGGGCCAACGACCCGCTGGTGATTATCGACGGCGTGACGGCTGACTTGGCCACGCTGTCGACCATCTATCCTGCTGACATCGAGAGCTTTACCATTCTGAAAGATGCCTCTGAGACGGCACAGTATGGTAGCCGTGGGGCGGCGGGAGTGATTGAGGTGGCCACGAAGAAGGGACGCAATGAAAAGTTCCAGATTTCATACGACGGCGGCGGGGGCTTCGAACGGGTGTATAAGCGCATGGAGATGATGGACGGCAATGGCTTCCGAAGGGCGGCACAAGCCTTGGGGCTGAGCTATATGGACGGCGGCAGCAACACGGACTTTGGCAAGGCGATAGAGCGGACGGGCTATGTGCACAACCACCATATAGCCTTTGGAGGGGGCTCGGAGACGGCCAACTACCGGGCGTCGGTGGGCTACATCGACCACCAGACGGTGATACAGACACAGGGCAATCGTAACTTCATTGCGAAGCTCGACATCTCGCAGCAGGCTTTCGACAACCGTCTCACCGTGGACCTCGGACTGGTGGGCTCGAAGCAGCGCATCACCTACCTGCCCTTCCAGCAAAAACTGCTCTACTCGGCGGCTACGTTCAACCCAACGCTTCCGGATACGAGAGAGGCCGACGGCAGCTATATGGGGGTGCCGGAGGCGCTGTGGATCAGTAACCCGCTGGCGATGCTCGACATGGAACAGAAGGAGGACAACGGCCACGTGAACATCCACCTCAAGGCGAAGGTCATACTCACGAAGCACTTCACATTCAGGGCGTTTGGATCTTATTCCTACTATAACATGAGCAACGCCCACTACTATCCTACCAGCACATGGAGCAAGGGGGAGGCCTATCGGCAGCATGAGGAGAACGAGGACTTCCTGAGCAACATATCCCTGACCTACGACCTGAAGACGGAGGCGTCGACGCTCAGCGTGATGGCACTGGCCGAGAATGGGAGCCGCAGGGTGACGGGCTTCTATACGACCTCGACCAGCTTCTCGACCGATGCCTTTGGCTATGATAAGCTGTCGGCAGGGGCTGTGCGACCGTGGGACGGCACCGACTCCTACAGCGTCGACTCGCACATGGGCTCCCTCCTGATGAGGGCGCAGTATACGCTCTTCGACAAATACACGCTGACGGCTAATGCGCGGGCCGACGCTTCGTCGAAGTTCGGAGAAAACCACCGATGGGGCTTCTTCCCCTCGGTGAGTGGGGCGTGGGTCATCAGCAAGGAGCCCTGGATGAAGCCTCTGAGACTGGTTTCCAACGCGAAGCTTCGCATGGGCTATGGGCTGTCGGGCAATCAGGCGGGCATCGACTCCTACAACTCGATGCTACTGGTCAAACCCAACGGTATCGTGCCGGTGAATGGAGCGCCTGCCGTCACGCTCGGCATTGTGCGCAATGCCAACCCTGACCTGAAATGGGAAATCAAACGGGCCTTCAACGTGGGCTTCGACCTGGCTCTTTGGGACGGGCGCATTGCGATGAGCATCGACTACTACCATTCCAAAACTACCGACATGCTCTACGTCTATGATGTACCTGTGCCACCATTTACCTACAACAAACTGCTGGCCAACCTCGGCTCGATGCAGAATAGCGGACTGGAGATAGGATTTGGCATTACGCCGCTGAGCACCAAGGACATAGGACTGACGCTTAACATGAACTGGTCGTTCGAGCGCAACAAGCTGATATCGCTCAATGGCTACTACAACGGGCAGTATCTGACGGCGCCTAACATGAAGGGTATATCTTCACTCTATGGAGCTGGCTTCCACGGCCCCAGCGACGTAGTGATGCAGGTGGTGGGCGAACAGTTGGGCGTGTTCTACCTGCCTCATTGCAGGGGACTGGTCGTGGATGAGAGCGACGGCTCGAAATACTACGACGTGACCAGCGAGAAGTACATCTGCGGACAGGCGATGCCCAAGGCCAAGATGGGCTCGAATGTGGCGCTGCGATACAAACAGTGGGACTTGACCATCCAGGCAAACGGTGCCTTCGGACATAAGATCTACAACGGTACGGCGCTCACCTGCATGAACATGCTGATGCTGCCTAACTACAACGTGATGAAGGATGCCGATAAGGAGAATATCCAGGATCAGACCATCAGCGACTACTGGCTGGAACGAGGCGACTACGTGAACATCGACTACGTGACCCTCGGCTGGAACCTGCCCTTCCGCATGCGGTATATTCAGACCGTCAGACTCTCCGTCTCTGTCAATAACCTGGCTACGATTACTGGCTACAGCGGACTGACGCCGATGATCAACTCTAACGTGATCAACGGCACATTAGGTATTGACGACAAGAATCAGCTACCCTTGTATCGCTCCTACACAATGGGAGTGAGCATTAAGTTTTAAGAAAGGAGGAAATGGATGATGATGAAGAAGATCATATCGTGCTTGATGGCCTTGGGACTACTGGCCGCCTGCTCGCTCGACGAGAATCCCCGAGACCAGATTGAAGAGGAGGCTGCATACACCACTGCCGACGCCCTCTACCGCAACACCGTTGCTACCTTATATAATTATATCGGAGGCTCTGCCGACGGACAGGGACTGCAGGGCACCTGCCGAGGTATCTATGACCTGCAGACCTTTGGCTCTGACGAGGCGATGGTGCCCATACGTGGCACTGACTGGTATGATGGAGGCATCTGGCAACAGCTCTACTGCCACTCGTGGACGCCCGGTCATGAGATGATAGGTAACTCATGGCTTTACCTCTACAAGGTGATCACCCTCTGTAACCGCTCACTCGAACAGTTGGAGGCTCACAAGCAGCTGCTTAATGAAGCCGATTTGACCGAATATAAGTCTGAGGTGCGTGCCCTGCGGGCCATCTTCTACTGGTATTTGCTCGACCTCTTCGGACGTGTGCCCATCATTACCTCCACCGATGTTGAAATCAACAAGCTGAAACAGTCGGAGCGCAGCCAGGTGTTCGAGTTCGTGGTCAACGAATTGCTGGAGTCACGAAATCAACTGGCCATCACCAAAAGTGCAGCTCAGGGTGAATACTACGGCAGGGTGACTTATCCCGTTGCTACCTTCGCGTTGGCCAAGCTGATGCTGAATGCCGAAGTGTATGCCGACGACGACTGGACCGACGACCATCGGCCTGACGGCAGCAAGATGCAATTCCGTGTCGATGCAGCGACGGTGAACGCCTGGGAGGCAGTCATCCACTTATGCGACCAGCTACAGGGAATAGGCTATACGCTTGAAGATTCCTATCACAACAATTTCGTGGTGCAGAACCATTTCTCGAAGGAGAATATCTGGACCATCGTGATGGACAGAGACCTCTATTACAACGAGATGCAATACATCTACCGCTCCTTGCACTACCGTCACGGTGCTGCCTACGGCATCTCAGGCGAGAACGGTCCCTGTGCCACCATTGCCACTCTCAAAACCTTCGGCTATGGTACCGACGACGAGGACATCCGCTTCATGTTTAACTATTGGGCCGAAGATGTGTATGACCCTTATGGCCTATCGATTGCCGACCGCACAGGCCAACCGCTGGCCTACAAGCCTTGGGAGGTGAAACTCGACCTCAGCGGCAGTCCATACGTGGAGACAGCTGGAGCCCGCATGAAGAAATACGTGATTGATACGAATGCGCTGAAAGGTGGTAAGCTGATGGACAACGATATCGTGCTCTTCCGCTTTGCCGACGCACTGCTGATGCGGGCTGAAGCAAAGCTGCGAAATGGGATGGACGGACAGGCCGACTACGATGCCGTTCGTGGTCGCGTGTCTATGCCTCTCAGGAAAATCAGCCTTCAGAACCTGCTCGACGAGCGCTTGCTCGAACTATGCTGGGAGGGCTGGCGGCGTCAGGACTTGATTCGTTTCGGACAGTACGAGAGTCTGTTTGAGGGTGACTTCTGGGACGACAAGGTCGATGAGAGCGATGGCCATACCACCGTGTTCCCCATTCCTGGCAGCATCATCACCCTTAATCCCAACATTGTGCAGAACAAAGGGTATTGAGGGATTCATACCCCGCCCCGCCCTCCGGGCACCCCGCCCCTTAAGGGGTGGGGAGTAGGGGAGCTAGAACATGTAGCCGAGGTTGATGTAGAACTCGGGACTCTTGGCTCGGCTGGTGTAGCCAAGGGTAGCGCCAAGCGGGCCGAACATGGTCTTGTAGTAGTAGGCTATCTGGCTACCAATCAGCGTTTTAGTTTCAAGAAGATGCTTTAGCTCATCGGCATGCTGGGCCACCGACCACCGGAACAGGATGTAGTGGTTGGTGCCCATGTGCTGCTGTGCCTGAAGCCTCACACCCGCGAAGTGGCGCTCCGCATATTCCACATGGCCTAAGCCCGAGAAGGGCATCTGTTGCTCCACGTAGTGGCCGAAGGTGTCGCCTCCAATGATGTTGCCGAAGATATGGGGACCCTCGGGGCCGAAGAGCAGGCGTCCGTAGAGCATGGGCTGGAGGGTGAAGCGCTTACCAATGGTAAACGACTTGCGCCACGAGGCACTGATGTCGCTGAGGCCTCGCTTGCCGTTGAGCTGGGTCAGGTTGTCGGTAATATAGGCGTAGGCCGCCTGGAAGCGTGCACCACGGGTGGGGAAGTACCAGTCGTCTTCCGAATTATAGTTTGTCTGGGCACGATAGCTTAGGTAGTGCTCGTTTTCAAAATCCACCATTCTCGACAGCGCCGACTGCAGCTTGTTGCTGAAATGGTAGTAGTCCCATCGAACACCCATCCTGAAGTCGAAGTTGTGGATACAGATGTTGACGGGCTCTATGCTGACCTGATGGTGGTTGTAGAGCACGCTGTATTCACGGTCGCCCTCGTAGTAGACGTCAATGTCGTTGCGACGGAAGTAGTAGGAGAATGCCGGTCGGGTGAAATGCAGCTTTCTGGGGTGTAGCGTCAGTTCGCCGCCAGCCATGATGCGCTTGCCTAATCGGAGTGTCAGGTCAGAGCTGAACAGCAGCGTCTTTTTCAGCGGCAGGCTGATGTTTGTCTGAAGGGCTACAATCTCCTCCGTGTCGAACCTCAGGCCGATGTTCACCTGACTAGTCTTGCGTTCGCCAGCCGTCAGCACCAGCTGGTAGCCGCCGTCGTCTTCAACCAGCTGCGACGTAGCACTCCTGAAGAACAAGTCCATGCGCATCGAGGTGGTCAGCTGTTCCTCGGTGCCGGGGCTGATGCTGTCGATGTGGTTCAAGCGGAATTTCTCAGTGAGGAACTGTTCGTCGGCGGGCGTCATGTTTTCGAAGATAACCCCCTTCAGCCTCACTTTCTCGGTCAGCACGGAGAGCCGCTGCCTGCTGAAGCGTGTGGGCACAAACGTTTCGCTGATGCCGATTTCCTTCTTCAGCGCCTTCAGCTCTTCCCAGTGGCGCATAGCCTCTTCCTCGCCCCATCTCAGCAGCGTGTCGACTGCCGCCTTGTTGAAGCTGGCAGCACTGTAGTTTTTCGGGTCGATGCTGATGTGCAGGTCGGTGATGGCAATGTTGTCGTCCAACTTGTGCATACAGTTCACGTCAATCAGCTGCTGCACGATGCTCAGCGTGCCGCTCAGCTCGTCGGCCGTCCGCAGGGGGTCTGTCACGGTGGCACCGATCACAATGTCGGCACCCATTTCCCGGGCAACGTCGACGGGGTAGTTGTTGCGCAGACCACCGTCGACCAGCACCTTGTTGCCGATGCGTACGGGGGAGAACACGGCAGGAATGGCCATCGAGGCTCTCAGGGCCTGTGGCAGGCTGCCGCTGTGGAAGACGTATTCGGAATAGTCCACGATGTTGGTGGCTACGCAGGCAAAGGCAATGGGCAGACGGTTGAAGTCGATGGAGTCGGTATAGCCCGTACACAGCTTCTGTATCAGTGCCTCTACGTTCTTGCCCTTGATAAAGCCGCCTGCCGACACCGTGTTCTTGCCAAAGGTCAGACCCGTGGAAAGCATGTAGGTGGCCAGTTTTTTGCGGTCGGCCAGCGTCTGGCTGCTCAGGTTCTCCTTGTCCGAAAGCAGGTAAGACCAGTCCTGGGAGCGCACCAGCGAGTCGAGCGCCTCGGAATTATAGCCGATGGCATAGAGACCGCCAACGAGACTGCCCATTGACGTGCCGGCAATGATGTCGATGGGAATGCCCGCTCGTTCCAGCACTTTCAGCACTCCTACATGGGCCACGCCCTTGGCACCGCCGCCACTCAGCACGACGGCTACTTTCTTGCGGCCTGCGCCGCCAACAGTCACGGCAGTCAGCACTGCCAGCAACAAACAGACTAACTTTTTCATATTATCGACTGCTATATAACGAAGATACTGACCCCGCCCCCAGCCCCTCCCCTACAAGGGAGGGGAGAGAGTCGGCTCTTCTCTGCGGTTCTCCCCTCCCTTGTAGGGGAGGGGCAGGGGGTGGGGTCAGTATTACTATTTCTCATATTTACTTTCGATTATTCAACAACTTTGCTGCAAAGATACAAAAAAATATTGTAACTTTGCACCCCGAATGAAAAAACTTGGATTTTTTGTTGCGCTCATTCTGCTGGCCGTAGGCTGTAGGCAGGAACCACCTAACTATACCCACGAGGTGCTCAACCGCATGACCCCTGTGAAGGATCAGGGCAAGAGTCAGACCTGTTGGGTCTATGCTATGTTGGCGGCTATTGAGACGGAGCATCTGGGGTGGGGTGACTCAGTCAACTTGTCGGCGGCCTACGTGGAGAAGATGATAGGACGGGAGCCTGGTGCACCGAAGAGCAGACGTGGCATGGGCAAGACGCTGATCAACCTGATTCAGAAGTACGGCATTGTGGGCTATGATGCGATGCGAACCACCGACAAGCCTGAACCCCATTTGGTGTTCATGCTCGGTGTCGAGTATACGCCTCAGGAGTTTGCCCGCAGCGTCTGTGCGCCCGACGAATACATTGCTCTGACCAGTACCGACAGTGAACCATATTATAAAGAGGTAGACATCGACCTGCCCGACAACTGGCAGCACGACCGTTTCCTGAATGTTCCCATCGACACGCTGTTGGAATGGACCATAGGGGCGGTGCGCCACCATCGCGGTGTGTGCTGGGAGAGCAAGCGCCACGCTATGGCCATTGTGGGTATTGCACACGATGAAAGTGGTCAGCAATACTTCATCATGAAAAACTCATGGGGCACCGACCGCCCTCATCAAGGCCTGGAATATCTCTCCTTCGACAAGTTCAGGGAAACAACGCTGGCCGTGGAAATGCCAAGGGATGCGTGTATAGTGGATGGTGAATAGTGGATGGTGAATGGAGAACCTTCACAAAATGGGTGAGTTAGCGTAGCTAAGTGGCCGATTTAGCATTGCCAAGTGCCCCACTTTCTTTGTTCAAAAAATGATGCAGTTGTTGCAGTGTTGCAGCTGTTGCAGTTCCAAACAAGCTATTCCCAAACCCTGAAAATACATCTATATTTATATATATATTTATATATATATAAATATAGAGTTAAAACATGACTTTCGTATAACCTATTTTTGAACTGCAACACTGCAACGCTGCAACAAAAATCTGCAAGTGCTTTTCCCCTCCCTTGTAGGGGAGGGGTTAGGGGTGGGGTCAGTATTGTCAGTATAGTCCTGCCAGCGAATAAGTTACAGACCCCACCCCTGCCCCTCCCCTTGAAGGGAGGGGAGGACTCGGGAACTATCCTACAAGGGGAGAACTGCGGGGAGACTATGTTTCATTTGTCAAGTTTCCAGGTAGCACCGTCCTTGGTGTCCTTAACCTGGAACCCGGCAGCAGCCAGCTCGTCGCGGATTTTGTCGCTGGTGGCCCAGTCCTTGTCGGCCTTGGCCTTGGCGCGGAGGGCGAGAACCATATCGACCACTTTGCCGAAGGCTTCCTCACGGGCAGCGCTGGCTCCGTTGGCCATTGAACATTGACCATTGACCATTGAAAGTCCGAGAATGTCAAAGGCGAAGAGATGCATCACTTCCTTCAGCTCCTTCAGGCAGTCGGCGCAGATGGTAGCCTTGTGGTCGACGAGCTTGTTGATGGTGGTGCAGGCCTCGAAGAGGTGGCTGATGACCTGCGGTGTAGCCAAGTCGTCGTTCATGGCATCGTAGCACTTCTGGCGCAGGGATTTCACAACCTTCTCTGTTTCGGGGTCACATTCAGGGGAAACCTGAATACGCGAGAGGTCGGCGATGGCGTTGAGGAGCTTTTCGAGGCCACGCTCGGCGGCTACGAGGGCTTCGTTGGAGAAGTCGACGGTGCCGCGATAGTGGGCTGAGAGCACGAAGAAGCGGATGGTCATGGGCGAGTAGGCCTTCTCCAGCAGCGGATGATCGCCCGTGAAGAACTGCTCCAGGGTGATGAAGTTGTTGTAGGACTTACCCATCTTCTGACCGTTGATGGTGAGCATGTTGTTGTGCATCCAGTATTTTACGGCAGGATGGCCCATCGAGGCCTGTGCCTGGGCAATCTCGCACTCATGATGCGGGAATACGAGGTCGAGTCCGCCGCCGTGGATGTCGAACTGTTCGCCGAGGTATTTGCGACCCATCGCCGTGCATTCGCAGTGCCAGCCGGGGAAACCGTCGCTCCAGGGCGATGGCCAGCGCATGATGTGCTCGGGCTGTGCCTTCTTCCACAGGGCGAAGTCGGCCTGATTACGCTTCTCGCCTACGCCGTCGAGGTTGTCGCGTGAGGCATCCTTGATGTTCTCCAGCGAACGTCCGGAGAGGATGCCGTATTTGTACTGCTTGTTGTAGGCTTCGATGTCGAAGTAGATGCTGCCGTTCGATTCGTAGGCAAAGCCATTGTCCAGAATCTGCTGCACCAGCTGCTGCTGCTCGATGATGTGGCCCGAGGCCAGCGGCTCGATGCTGGGGCGAAGCACGTTGAGCGCATCCATGTACTGGTGGTAGCGGTTGGCGTAGTATTGGGCAATCTCCATCGGCTCCAACTGCTCTAGCCGGGCTTTCTTGGCAATCTTGTCCTCACCCTCGTCGGCATCGTGCTCGAGGTGGCCTACGTCGGTAATGTTGCGCACATAGCGTACCTTGTAGCCGAGGTGACGCAGGTAGCGGAACACCAGGTCGAAGGTGATGGCGGGACGGGCATGACCCAGATGGGGGTCGCCATAGACGGTGGGACCGCAAACATACATGCCTACATTGGGGGCGTGGAGCGGTTCGAAGCGCTCTTTCTGTCGTGTCAGTGTATTGTAAATGACTAATCTTGATTCCATAATTATCGGGTTTTTATATGATTTTGGCGGGCAAAGTTACGAAAAAAAGCTGTATTCACCAAAAAAATGAGGGCTAAATCAGCTGGCGGTAGACATTGAGCACCTGTGAAGCCACATCGTTGCCCTCGAAGCGACGCACATATTCGCGACATCGGGCGATGCGCTCTTCGCGCCCTTCAGCCCCCACTAACAGCTGACGGACGGCAGCAGCAAGCGCCTCTTCGTCGTCGGGCGAAACGTAGAGGCAGTCGGGGCCGCCAGCCTCCTCCAAGCAGGAACCTGTGGCAGCGACGACAGGCAGGTGGGAATGGATGGCCTCGATGATGGGAATGCCGAACCCCTCGTAGCGTGAGGGATATACAAAGACCTCGGCTGCGCGGTAGAGTGCATGCAGGTGGTCGTCGGGAACGCCGTGCAGGAAGTGAACCCTATGGGCAAGCGGCGTGCCGCTGATGTGCTGTAGTATCTGTTCGGAATACTTGGTGGGCTTTCCTACGGCCACGAGGTGGATGCTGTCGGGGAGATAGTAGAGGGCGTTGACGGCCAGCGCAATGTTCTTACGCTCCTCGATGGAGCCCACGCTGAGTATGAAGCGGCGCGGCAGTTGGTAATGACTGAGCACGTCGGCTATCTGGTAGGGTGGAACATCGTCGGCAAAGCGAGGCGAGCAACTTTGGTAGATGACGTCGATGCGGTCGGGACTCACCCCTCCCAGCTCGATGATGTCCTGCTTGGTGCGCTGGCTGATGGCAATAATGCGGTCGGCTTCGCGGCAGGTGTATCTGAACTTCCACTCATAGATCTTGGTGTCGAGCCAGTGGTAGTACTCAGGATGGCGCATGAAGATGAGGTCGTGGATGGTGACCACCGAGGGTATGCCCGCCCGACGGATGCCTCGCGGCAGTTCTCCCGTGAGTCCGTGGAAGAGACTGACTTGCTGGCGCTTCAGGTCGCCGACGATGGAGCTGATGCGCCACAACGACCTCTGCAGCTTCAGCGGGCGCCCCTTCGGATAGACGAACTGGAGCTGTGACGACGTTGCCACCTGACGTCGCAGGTCGTCACGCCCTGGGTCGGGGGCGTAGAGCTGGAGTTGCCAGTCGGCAGGCACGACTTGAGCCAGGTCGTTGACCAATGTGCGGCAGTAGTTGCCCAGTCCGGTGCCATTTCTGACGATACGTTTAGCGTCGAATGCGATTGTCGTTGTTTTCATTTCGGCGACAAAGTTACAAAAAGTCGAGAGCAGAACAAAAGATTTTAATCTTTTTTATGCCGAGACAATGTAAGTTCGCCATCTTTGATGGCAAAGTTACAAAAAAAGGTGAATAGGTGAATGGATAATGACGATTTTTTTGTAACTTTGCACCCAAAATGGATAGAAGAATGAAAAAACTCTATATCGAGACTTACGGTTGCCAAATGAACGTGGCCGACTCAGAGGTGGTGGCTTCGGTCATGCAGATGGCTGGCTACGAGACCTGTGAGAGCTTAGACGAGGCCGATGCGGTGCTGCTCAACACCTGCTCGGTGCGCGACAATGCCGAACAGAAAATCTACCACCGATTGGAGGCGCTGAATGCCTTACGACGGGGGAAACCCGCCGGTGAGGGCAGGCTCATCATCGGCGTGCTGGGCTGTATGGCCGAGCGTGTGAAAGAAGAGCTGTTGGAAAAGCATGGGGTTGACCTCGTGGCAGGTCCCGATGCCTATCTGTCGCTGCCCGATCTGGTGGCGCAGGCCGAGACGGGTCATCAGGCCATCAACATTGAACTGTCGACGACAGAGACCTATCGTGACATCGTGCCGCAGCGCATTGGCTTAGGCCATAAGATTGGCGGCTTTGTCAGCATCATGCGTGGCTGCAACAATTTCTGCCATTACTGCATTGTGCCCTATACCCGAGGCCGTGAGCGCAGTCGTGACGTGGAGAGCATATTAAGGGAGGTGCGCGACCTGCGTGACCGAGGTTTCAAGGAGGTGACGCTGTTAGGTCAGAATGTCAATTCTTATAAAGCCCCCTCGGGGGCCGTAGGGGGGGCTTTTGCTGATTTGTTGAGAAAAGTCGCCGAGGAAGTGCCGGAGATGCGTATCCGTTTCACCACTTCGCACCCGAAGGACATGAGCGACGAGACCTTGCAGGTGATTGCCGACATGCCCAACGTGTGTCGTCACATCCACCTGCCGGTGCAGAGCGGCAGCAACCGCATTCTGACCGTGTGGCCGCCATTCGCCGCATTATTCCCGACTGTGGACTGTCGACCGATATCTTCGTGGGCTACTGCTCCGAGACGGAGGAAGACCACGAGCTGTCGCTGTCGCTGATGCGGGAGGTGGGCTACGACTCTGCCTTTATGTTCAAGTATTCGGAGCGCCCGGGCACATACGCCTCGAAGCATTTGCCCGACGATGTGCCCGAGGAGGTGAAGATACGCCGCCTGAACGAGCTCATCGCCCTGCAGACTGAGATTTCTGCTCAGCAGAACAAGAAGGACGAAGGTCATGAGTTTGACGTCTTGGTGGAGGGATTCTCGAAGCGTAGCCGTGAGCAGCTCTGTGGCCGTACTGAGCAGAACAAGATGGTGGTGTTCAACAAGGGCAGACATCATATCGGCCAAACGGTTCGGGTAAGAATTACCGGTTCAACGAGTGCCACGCTGCTTGGCGAAGCAATTGTCCAATAGTGAAATAGTCCAATTGTCCAATGAAAGAATTCCTGCAAGTGCTGAAGCGGTTCGTGCCGCCCTACAAGAAGTACCTGGTGCTGTCGGTGGTGTTCAACATCCTGTCGGCATTGCTCAATATTTTCTCGTTTGCTGCGCTGATTCCCATC